>JBFRWQ010000212.1:0-10087 GCA_051439665.1 Microcystaceae cyanobacterium
TCACATACCCTGATGTTCCCCAATTATTAATCGCTTCAAATTCTTCTTTTAAATTGGCTGCGAGTCGAGTTTGAGACTCACTTCCCATCAAGCGATTATCTTTAATACTCAGATAAATAGACGCAGGATAACTACTATGAATACTTAGGGTTATTTCTTCAGACGGACGAGCAGTTTCAGGTAGATCAATAGTTAATTCTCCTTGATCTGATGCTAGTAAAATTGACCATCCTTCCCATGCTTGATTCCCTATCCATGCACCAATTATTAAAACACAAGCAGGAGGAGTCACAGGAATATCAGTCATTTCTCCCGCTTGAATTGCGCCTAAGTCTCTCTCTTCAATCACATTTCCTTTTAAATCTAATAATAATAGCCTACTCGCTTCACAATCAGTTCGCCATTGTAGTTGAACTTGACGATCCTCTGGTGCAGGATCAATAATGGCAACAGGACTATTACTAATCGTGTCATCTTCCCTGAGATACATTCCTCGCATTGAACGAGCATCAGGATGGGGCATTAAACTGATCTTAGCTTCTTTTCCTAACGGACAAATTGTGGTTTCTTCTCGCTCTACTTTACGAGATCCTGGAATTAGTACCGATGCGCTTAAATCTTGATAAGTAATGCGTAATTCTAGTCTGTCACTTGACTCGGTTGCCATCTGAAAATTAGTTTGATAAACTCCTTCAGATGCGGGTTTAACGGTTTTACTATCTAAGCTAATATCGCCACTGACTAACTCAATCTTAACGGGTTTAGTAAACGGTTCATTATATTGTTCGATATTTAATTGACAGGTTAAAATATTCTTATCTAACTCAAATTGTTTTAAGGTTGCTTCAAAGGGGGATAAGGAGTATTCAACTATGCTAAAACAACACCCTTTTTCTTGGTCATTTAATGTAACTTCATAATTCCCTTCAGGTAACTGCTCTAAGGCTACTAATGTTAACCCTCTGTCTGAAAATTCAACAGGTTGTGTTCGATATACTATGCCATTATTTTTAATCGTTAAATTAGAATCTTTAGGTAATTGCTGACCCCATTTTGGCGTAATTAATAATAAATAAACAGTATCTTCCCAACTGCGGTAAATTTCTTTATCAGTTAATAAAACAGCTTGAAATTGAAAACTTTCTTTATTCGGATGAAGTTCAACCCCTGGTAAGGTTACTCCGTCAGGAAATAAGGATAAAATATTACGCCGAAGATTATCTTTCTGAATACCTAATAAATTAGCAAATCCTTCTATGAATGAATTAGATGTGTGGGAATTAACAAAAGCATAAGCATTACCAATTAACACAGTCTCGCCATAATCTTGTGCTAATTGCCAATTTTGAATCGAACAGTTAGTTTTAGTCATTTCTCTTCAAGCATCATTATCAATGCCCACTGGCTGATCATATTTTATTGTACGAGTTTGTTAAATTAAAGAAGTTGATTTGTAAAAAACTGTTACAATTTCCTGTGAACAGTGATTCCCATCAGGTGAGCAGTTACGAAAAATTCTACGAGCGCCTGAGATTTGGTTTAACTGACTATATAAATAATATGGCTAATTTATCTTCACTAAAAAACTTATGGGCGCTTGATCCTTCCATTACCTTTCTCAATCATGGCTCATTCGGAGCTTGTCCTACGGCCGTCATTGAACAACAGCAGTGCCTACGATTTGAGATGGAGCGAAACCCTGTTGAATTTCTCCATCGTCAATTACCTGAACGATTAGAAGCCAGTCGCCACAAAATCGCAGATTTTCTCAAAATTAATCCTAATCATCTAGTTTTTGTGCCTAATGCGACTCATGGAGTCAATACGGTTTTACAATCCATTCCCTGGCAAGAGGGAGATGAAGTGATCGTCACTAATCACGGTTATCGAGCTTGTCGAAATGCCCTAGAGAAAGTCGCTAAACAACATTATTTAAACATTAAGACTGTTGAACTTCCCTTAATCGGCATTAACTCTGATTTTGTTACCCAGAAGGTAATTGATGCCGTTTCCCCTCGTACTCGACTATTAATGATCGACCATATTACCAGCGCTACGGGTCTGATTTTTCCCATTAAGGCGATCGCTAAGGAGTTGATCCCCCGTGACATAGAAATATTAGTAGATGGCGCACATAGCGCTGGTTCAATCCCTGTCAATCTGAGTGAGTTGGGTGTCACTTATTACACAACTAATGCCCATAAATGGTTATGTGCGCCCAAGGGAGCAGCTTGTTTATATGTAGCAGATCATCGCATTTCTCAAGTCAGTCCTCTTTGTACCTCTCATGCCCCCAGTTTAGCCCATTCTGCCCAAGAACTCTTTACCCTATCTTTTGATTGGACAGGAACTTATGATCCAAGCGCTTATCTGATGATTCCTTTTGCTATTGATTATTTAGCTTCTTTAGTTGAGGGAGGATGGCCAGTGATCTGGGAACGGAATTTCCAGTTAGCTCATCAAGCTAGAGATTACCTATGTCATGCTTTAGCAATTGTTCCCCCTTGTTCTGATGAAATGTTTGCCACCCTTGCCACTTTGCCTATCCCCGTACCCATTGAGCAACCTATCCCAGAAATTTCCGCTTTGCAAAAGCAACTATTTAATGAGTGGCAGATTGAAATCCCTGTTATTCCTAATCCCAACATAGGATGTTATATGATTCGTTTATCTGCTTTTTTGTATAACAATTTTGAGGAATATCAAAAATTAGGCCAAGCCTTACAAGCAGAGATTATTAATTGACTCTCTTAAACTGATCGTGATCAGAAAAACCTAGATACTATAGTGGACTGTTTCACCTAAAATGAGGTAATAGTAATTGCTGTTGTTGGGCTTTAGCCCCATAAAAGTCTCATTCTAATGCACCAAATTTGCTGAAAAAAAGCAGTATTAGGCTGTTTTATAAAATATTTTATAGGTGGGCAAAGCACGTAAATTTATCTTAGTTTCAAAAAAGGTATCATGTATTATTTTTCATTCAATATTGTTGCGCTTAACTATTTTGAGGAGTAGAGAAAAGAAAGTTAACAAAAATGCTTCTAATTTAGACAAACTCATTTTAGATTGATAATGTCTTTGTTGATCCCAAGGCTGCTGGAAGGCTTCAGGAATTTGCCAAGTTTCCCCAAACTTTTGCCACCAATTTTGCCACTTTTTTTGATTATAACCATAAGATTTACCCGTCACCCACTGCAATTCCGTCACCAAGCGCTGCATATTTCTAGATTGACGCTTTTGAGGATTAATTCTTGCGATCGCTAATCCTACCGCTTCACTCTCACCCAAAGTGATTAAAGCTCGGAAAGCTGTACCATCAGCAACGTTTATTAAGCGCTCTTTTAAGAAGGGAATGGCATCGGTTGAACCAATTCTGGCAAGCGCTTCACAGATATCACCTATTAAGCTAGGATTTAGATCAGTATGATTAAGCAAATCTAATAAACAGCGAATAGCCCCTTGCTGCTTTGTCAAACCAAGGGTACGGATAGCTAAGGCCGTTTCCCATTGTTTCGGTTGATTTCGGATTTGATGTACTAACCAGTTATTTTCATCAATAGACTCTGAGAATGTACCCTGTTGAGCCAAACCCAGCGCTCCAACAAGGCGAGAAACCCTATCTGTGCGATGATAAAGCTCGGTGAGAAGTTGCTGCGAGCGCTCTGTTTTAATAGCGCCTAATACCTCAGCCACAATAAAGGGTAAAACATGACCAAAGTGAGCAAAGTTAAAGTTGTCTGTTTCCTGTTGCAGAAATGGCAAAATTGCATCACCTTCTTGGATCGCTTTTTGCTGCGATCGCCGACCGAATTTCCAATCATGGACTAGGATATAAGCCGTTTCTTCTGGTGTTCTACCTGGACCAAATTGAATGCGAGATTGATAGTAAACGTATCCTATTAATCCGACTAAAAAAAACAACAGAATAATGATAAATAGATTCATTTATATATCTCTATAATTTTGAGAGGAGGGCTTTACTCTATTGGCATTTACCTGACAGTTTAGCATAATATATCCTGAAGAACCGGTTTATTTATTTTGAATAGTTGATCAAATAATGCTACTTAAACAGTTGCTTTAACTATTGAAGGTTGAGGGTTTCAGGTTTTAACATATACATTACCAAAGAAGGAAAAATAGCAATCAGGAATGATACATGAGAAGCAAAACAAGGACATAATAGTATTTTGTTTTTACAATGGCGTATTTGTAGGGATTTAACACCGTTAAATCCTGCTCCTAATTTTCTCACAACTGAAATCTGATTGCTATATTCATTCACAATTGAGTAAACGTTTAGCAAACAGGAACATAATATCACGATATGATTAACTCACCTATCAATAATGATGCTAATTATTTTATTGAAATCATCACCTCATATTTGGCTAATCAGGAAACTTAAACAGTCAATCATTTAACCGCAAATAAAAATCAAAATGATCAAGATTTATAGATTTATATTCAATTAGTGATAACAGGGGACAAAATATTGACAAAAAATATCAAATGTGCATCCATCTAAAAAGTTGTTATTCCTATATAATGAGAACGATAATCATTTTCATTCTTTTTAGCTCTCATGGAAAAGCCCGAAATGTTTGATGTCCTAGTCGTGGGTGCAGGTGCAGCAGGGATTGGCATAGGGACTGTCCTGACTGAGCTAGGATTAGAAAACTTTGCCATACTAGAACGACATCAGATTGGAGAATCCTTCCGACGCTGGCCACAAGAGATGCACTTTATCACCCCATCTTTTCCCAGTCATGGCTTTGGTCCTCCCGACTTGAATGCAATCTACCGCCAAACTTCTCCGGCTATTAACTTTCAGCGAGAACATCTGACAGGACAGCAATATGCGTTGTATCTAGAAACTATTGCACATTACTTTGAGCTACCTGTTCATACGGGGGTAGAAGTTCAAAAGATTGAACCTTTACCCCAGTGTAAAGGATTTTTGGTTCATCTTCCCAATGGTACTCTCAAAACCCAATTTCTGATTTGGGCTGCGGGAGAATTCCAATATCCCAACTTAACGCCTTTTCCAGGTGCAGATTTGTGTTTACATAATTCTCAAGTTCAATCTTGGACTGATTTGGAAGGAGATGAATTTTTGATCATTGGTGGCTATGAAAGTGGCATGGATGCTGCGTCCATCTTAGTTGCATTAAATAAACGGGTCAAAGTTTTAGATCGCACTGGCGTTTGGGCAAGCCCTGATACTGATCCCAGTCTTTCCCTATCTCCCTACACCCTTCAGCGGATGGAGTTTTGCTGCTCTACGGGACGGCTAGAGTTAATCGGCAATACTGTGGTAGAAGAAGTAAAAGCCGTTTCTAGTGGCTATGCCGTTTATAGCGAATATGATAAATGGCTATCGCCCACCCAACCCATTCTCTGTACGGGATTTGAGGGCAGTTTAAAACAAATTGCCCATCTGTTTGATTGGCCTGAAGGCTATGCCAAATTAACTGAGGAAGACGAATCTACCCTAACCCCAGGATTATTTGTGGTAGGTCCTTCTGTACGACACGACAACATTATTTTCTGCTTTATCTACAAGTTCCGTCAGCGTTTTGCTGTTGTTGCCAATGCGATCGCCCAACGCCTTGACATTGACACGACTCCCCTTGATATTTACCGACAGGAAGGGATGTTTTTGGATGATCTTTCCTGCTGTGACAATGACTGTCTCTGCTAAATCCATTCTATTCTTATGCCTCTTCTCACGCCTCCCAACCAACGAGCGATCGTCATCATCGGCAAAGAAAGCACTGGGAAATCTCAACTGATTGCCTCACTGACTAGGCGCTCTCCTTACAGTACTAACTTTCGTGGCTCTACGGTGAACTGTGAAATGTATGTTGGAGAGGGAGCTACTTTTGTCGATACGCCTGGCATCTTATATCGTTCCGACACTGCCACAACCCAAGTTGCTCTAGAACAATTAGAGAACCATGACAAGGTGTTACTGGTGGTTAAGGCCACTCATGTTGATCAGGATCTAACGGAGTTATTACCTTTAGTAGAGGGTAAACAGGGAATTGTCGTGATCACCTTTTGGGATAAGGTATTGCCGTCAACCTTTACACAGCAGACGGTTGAGCGCTGGCAACAAGCTTCCCTTATGGCCTTTATCCCAGTGGATGCAAGGCATTTAACAGCCGAACAACGAGATGAAATCTTAGGAGCAATAGATGAACCCTCGGTCTTTCCTAGCCAATGGCATCCCATACCAGGCGGATGGCGCATTGAACCCCGTCCTACGTTACTGGAACATCCTCAGCTAGGAGGGTTATGGGCGATCGCCTTATTGTTGCTTCCTGCTATCCTGACGGTTTGGTTTGCCAATAGCTTCGCCATGATCGTCGATCCACTGGTGCAGGAATTGGTCAAACCCATAATACAAGGACTCTCTAGCTTGCCCTTTCTACTCAGAGAAATCCTGATTGGACAGTATGGTTTGGTGACGATGGGACCCCTGTTGCTGGTTTGGGCAGTGCCAACAGTCATCCTCTACGCACTGTTTTTAGGGGCTTATAAAGCCAGTGGTCTAATCGAACGAATTACCGCCGCTCTGCATCCGTTTTTGCATCCTTTGGGTTTATCGGGGCGAGATTTGGTGCGAATCATCATGGGGTTTGGCTGTAATGTACCAGCCGTGATCAGTACCCGTGCCTGTTCCAGTTGTTCCCGTAAAACCTGTATTTCGGCGATCGCTTTTGGTTCAGCCTGTTCTTACCAATTCGGGGCTACTCTGGGAGTCTTCAGCGCTGCCAAGCTACCTAGTTTAGTTGTACCCTACTTGGGCTACCTAACCTTGACCACCCTGATCTACACCCGTCTGATAGCACCTAAAGCAGCCCGTTCTCCTCATAACGCCCTGATGATTGAACAGCGCACATTTTTGGAAATACCCCGATGGTCTGCTATCTGGCGGGAAACTCAGGGAACTCTCAACTCTTTTTTTAGTAATGCGATTCCTATCTTTTTGGGGATTACGATCATCGCTTCAGTGTTGGACGGGTTTGGCCTGATCAACACCTTGGCGGGATGGATTAATCCCCTCATGGGGCTGTTTGGACTGCCCCCTGATGCTGCTTTACCCGTTATTTTGGCTTCGATTCGCAAGGACGGACTGCTGCTCTTTGCCGAACCCCATACCCTCTCAGCACTAACGCCTCTGGAAATTTTAACTGGGGTGTATTTGGCTGGTGTGTTGCTGCCCTGCCTAGTAACGGTACTGACTATTGCCCGTGAACAGTCGATGGGATTTGCAGTGAGACTGATGGCTCGACAGGCGATCGCTGCCATTGGTTTTTCCCTAGTGCTGGCTTGGGGGGGACGCTTGTTATAGTAGCTTTCTCTGAAAAAGTTTCTAGGTCAATTAAACACTGCTTTGCGTGTGATAATGATTATCAAAATCACAAAATCTAGCTAACATGAATCCCCTATTTACCGCCCGCACTTCCGTCGAACAGGTTGAAGAAGGTTTGTCACTTGCACCCAAATTTGATAGTAATGGTTTGATTCCAGTCGTCACCACAGATGTCAACACGGGTGAGGTGCTAATGCACGCCTATATGAACGAAGAGGCCTTAGTTAAAACCATTGAAACGGGAGAAGCTCATTATTACAGTCGTAGTCGTCAGCAGCTATGGCATAAAGGTCAATCTAGTGGACTGGTGCAAAAAGTACAACACTTAGCGATTGATGACGACCAAGATTGTCTCTGGATGCAGGTTAAAGTCGCTGGTTCAGGGGCTAGTTGTCATGTAGGTTATCGTTCTTGTTTTTATCGCCATATTCCTCTTGGAAAAAGTGCGATCGATACTCAGCAACCCATTCAGTTAACCTTTAGCGAAACGGAGAAAACCTTTGACCCGAAAACAGTGTATGGTGATGCTCCTAACCCAACACAATTGTAACTGAAAACCGACAAAATTCCCAATGGGATGGGTTCTATCTGTGACCCTGATGAGCTAAATTAACAGTTATCTAAGTTTAAGTCCAATGGAGGGATTAATGGTTACGTTAGAAGATGCCAGAAGAGTGATTAGTGCAGCCGAAAAAAAAGCACTCGAAATTGGTCAACCAATGAACATAGCAGTAGTAGATGGAGGAGGAAATCTGGTAGCCCATGTACGAATGGATGGCGCTTGGATTGGAAGTATCGATATCTCGATTAAAAAAGCATATACTGCACGAGCGTTCAATCTGTCCACGAAAGATTTAGCCGAACAGAGTCAATCAGGAGGACAATTTTTTGGGATTCATGCCTCTAATGATGGCAAAATCATGATTTTTGCTGGAGGAATCCCCCTTTACAGTGAGGGAGAAGTGGTGGGTGGAATTGGCGTTAGTGGGGGATCGGGAGAGCAAGATCATGCTGTAGCTGAGGCCGGATCTGCCCTATTTTAATGGTTGCATTGTAAAAAACAAATACCGAACTCCAACTTCCGAGTTCTGAACCTCATCGTAGGGGTTGAACAGTGTTCAACCCAGCAAAAATATAGCTATATTATCCAGATAACCAAGGGCATAATTAAGATAACCAAGGGCATAATAGTATTATGCCCCTACGGAATGATGGATTAAAAGACAATAAAGCTGATTAATGGTCTTTATACCCTAATAATGCTCTGAAGCTTGGTGAGAACGATGAGCAAACCGTTTTCCTAAACTATCCATCACATCATCTAACTCTGCGGCCAAAGGATTATTCTGACAATGTTAATTTATATGACAATTTCTGGCGAAAGCTTGACCCCCCCCCGATTTATGCTAGGTTACGGCTGTTTACATTTTTTAAGATTTGTGAAGAAAGAAAACTTGTGTTTAAACTAAAACAATCTGTCTTAACAGCAACTGGCCTCGTGGCTGGTGGGCTACTCTTCTCTGGTACAGCAGAAGCTCTGACTGTTGTACCGACCGACCTCAACCCCGGTGACGAATATCGCTTAGTATTTGTCACAGACGGCGAGAGAGATGCGACCTCATCCAACATTGCTGATTACAACACTTTTGTTACCAATGATATAACAGGAAGTCAACTAGAAACTGATTTGACTATGGCGGGTTTGACTCCCTCTTGGTTTGCGATCGCTTCAACTGCAACGGTAGATGCTATCGATAATACAAGTAACGGGAGTCCCCATCTACCTGATTACGGGTGAGCGAGTATTTAATAATTATGGTTCGATGTGGGGTGGTGTTCAGTTGAAATCCATCGATAGAACACCCGATGATAACACTGCAACATTTTTCGATATTGCTTGGACGGGGACACGTAATACGGGGTTGGGTGATCCCGGTGGTGAGTTGGGAGTCGATTTCCCTACGTTCGGATTTCCGTCAACAACTTTAGGGAGCGATTGGATTTTTGCTAATAATGATTCCGCATCAGAGCCGTTTCGACTTTATGGGATTTCTGGGATCTTAGAAGTTCCCGAACCCGTTGTATCCACACCTGAACCCAGTAGCCTCCTTGGTTATATTACATTGGGCGGCTTCATGCTAGGAGCAGCAGTCCGCAGAGCTAGACAGTAATCGGGACTTGGGAGAGGGAGCTTGGCTTTCCTCTCCTCTATTTGAGATGTTTTGATACTTTTACCTCTCTCTAAGGAGCGATCGCATACATATTGAACAATTATATAATTCCCGTAGGGGCAGAATGGTATTCTGCCCTAATATTGGGGGTTAAGGGTTGAATATTTGGGTTTGGGTTGAATATTTGGGGTTGGGTTGAATATTTGAGGTGTTGGGTTGAACAGTGTTCAACCCCTACGGGTGTGGAATGAATTGATTTAAAATGGTAAGTCTAATAAAATTTCTTTGGAAGCTGAATATTCAGGATCGTCGTGCCAATTTAACGGATTATTCCTAATATATTGACGAATATTAGTTAATGCTTTTTCGTCTCGAATAACCTGTTCATAATAATTTCGTTGCCAAATTAAAGATGTTCCTTTTTGTTGACAAATTTGATTGATTTTCTTTGTTACCGCAGCTTTATAACAACGAACAATATTAGGAATTGAACCAGCCGTTACCTGACCAAATTGACTGGCTTTAGCTCTTAAAT
>JBFRWQ010000213.1:0-7684 GCA_051439665.1 Microcystaceae cyanobacterium
AGGGACATAACAATTGCTCTTCATTGACATAGTTTTCGAGGAAACTTTCGTCAGTAATGTAATTAAAATCGTCGTACATTGTTTCACCTCTCAAGTTGAAATAGGTTCGATAGTTTTCTACTAAAAAGCGGATCACACTTCCTGATCAGTTCCTCACATCCCTCAAGCTGATCAAGTATCATAAAGATTTTATCTATTAGATCTAGTGTAAAAGGGATTGGGGATCAAGGCTGAACAACTTGATAAAACTTTATATTCAAACAGCATGAAATCCCCATTGATGATCGTCATCACGAGATACTTAAGAAATTTTTATGAAAATAAATTGTTAAGATTAAAGTCAAAATAGCATTCACTTAAATGTAACAATTTATTAACTTCTTTAGACCCTTAGTTAGGGAATAATTAAGCCATTCATGCCTCTATTCTCAAAACTTCTTAAAGCAGTTTCCGCATTAATACGGGTACTAAAGCGCCCAATTTGCCACAGCGATCGCCCCTGATAAACAGTGGGAAACGCATCAGGATAGAGTCCTTTCACTTGCGCTTTTTGCTGAGAGTTGGTAGCGCTGACTAAGACTCGATATCCATCGCTGATCGTCTGCCTTTCACTTCCCTGTGGAGTAGATAAGCGCCCGATCACTTGGGATAAGCTTTGACGGCCAGAGGAATCAGGTGGAGGAACAATCGAACTCTGATTCACTTGGGAGGGAGCGGGAAGGGGAGGTAAATCGGAAAAATCAGAGCTTGCTGAAGGGGAAGAAGAAGATCGAGGAGACGGTGGGGGGGGTAAGGCTGAAGGAGAAGACGGATTAGGGTCAGAATAGTTAACAGGCGGTTTTAATGGCTTTTTAGGGCGGTTATCTTCCCTAAAGGGGCGAGGAGAGACTCTAGCATTGCTAGTAGGGGGAGGATTTGAATTGACTGAAGAAGGGGAAGAGGTAAAGGTAAATTCCCGAACGGGTTTTTCAGAAGGGTTAGATGTTGTAGTCGCAACACCCTCTCTAGACGGCTGAGGGGAATTAATCGCAGAACTATCTCCCGTTAAATAGACATGACCTAAGACTTTTCCTAGATAAGATCTTTTGGTAAATCGCCATCCTGGATCAAGCTGAATTTTTAAAAATCCCTGTCCGCTTCCTTGGGTTCTACCAATCACAATTTCTGGTTGACGATAATTGCGGCGATGGGTAGCAATAAGAACTAATTCTCCGTTTCGTTCGACGACTCGCAATAAATAATCTAATCCGTAGTCTTTTCCATCAATTCGCACTGAGTAACCGTTACTATCGGTACTGCGCTGACAGCTACCCGTAAAATCAAAATTCAATAATAAAGGATCAACAAAAATCGGACTTGCTCCCTGTTCTCGCCAACATTGTCGCTGACCTGGAATTTGCTGCAATATTAACAGATCATAATCTCCATTGCCGAAAGGACGAGCGATCGCTACAAAATCTCTTTGATTAACTTCTTGATGTTCAAATGTTCCTGCTATTACCTGATCAGGGATGAAGAGAGTCCCCAGTATGGATAGGGTTGCTAAGAAGGTGTGAATCGGGGTAAGCTTCATAGGACAGATTACCAATATTGCAAGGGATAGTTTGTGTAAGGATCTTTATGATTGGAGAAGACGCAAAGATCGAACATTGGGTTGCCTGTCTAGGGAGAATTTTTCAATAATAGATGAGAGGGTTAATCTTAATGAATTGTGAAGAAAAACGGAATCAGCTTCTTCCTTACCATCTACAAGATAGCTATCCTCTTAATAACAATTACTGATTTTATTAACTTCCACAGCTATGAAATTAATATTTTTGGGGTCAGGTTCTGCCTTTACAGTGGGACAAAACAACTATCATTCTAATCTTTTGATCATAGCTGATGATCAACAAAAACTACTGATTGATTGTGGTTCAGATATTCGTTTTTCTCTTTGTGAACAGGGATTTTCCCATCGAGATATTACTGATATTTATATTAGTCATCTTCACTCTGATCATGCAGGTGGCTTAGAATATATTGGACTTAGCCGTTATTTTGACCCCCAGACTCCTAACCCCCATCTCTATTTAAGCCAAGATCTGGCGAATACGATTTGGCAGCATACCTTATCAGGGGGTATGGAAGCAGTGCAAGGCAAGACATTATCACTCAATGATTATTTTAAAGTTCATTCTTTAGCCCACAATAGTCAGTTTAACTGGCACAATATTAAATTTAAGTTAGTGCAAGTCAAGCATATTGATACTGGGCATTATTGGATGCCTACTTATGGACTATTTTTTATCATTAATCAGACCAAAATTCTCTTTACCGCAGATACTCAATTTTGTTTAGAACCACTAAAGAATTATTATGATCAAGCAGATCTTATTTTTCATGATTGTGAAATTTCTGTCCATCCCACAACTGTTCATGCTCATTATAAGGAACTGAAGCTGTTACCTCTTTCTCTTAAACAAAAAATGTGGTTATATGGCTATCAACCCCAAACCTTACCTGATGCGATCGCAGAGGGTTTCAAAGGGTTTATTAAAAAAGGTCAAGTTTTTAAATTCTAAGATTATCTGAAGATGGAAGTATTGAAAAATTCGCCTGATTTATCTTGCCCTGTCAATTCCTATAATGAATGGGGACGACTAGAAGAAGTAATTGTTGGTCATTTAGAAGGGGCAATTATTCCCCCCTATCACGTTACAGTTACTTACAATATTCCCCCTAAGACTGCCCGTCTATATCGTTTATTTGCTGGTCGTCGTTACCCTAAATTTCTCTTAAAAAAAGCTCAACAGGAATTAGATGAGTTTATTCATATTTTACAGGCAGAAGGAGTTAAAGTAAGAAGACCAGATCTTATTAAAGGAACTCGTTCTTTTAAAACTCTCTTTTGGCAATCTAAAGGCTTTTGTACTGCCTGTCCCAGAGATGGATTTCTCATCATTGGTAATGAAATTATTGAAGCACCGATGGCTTGGCGCTGCCGCTATTTTGAAGCAGTTGCTTATCGTTCTCTGTTTAAAGAATACTTTAATCAAGGGGCAAAATGGACGGCTGCACCCAAACCAGAATTAAGGGATGATTTATATGATTATCAATTTCGCCCAGGTCAAAAAGGAGAACCCATTCGCTATGTAATTAATGAATTTGAACCAGTGTTTGATGCTGCTGATTTTGTTCGCTGTGGTCAAGATTTATTTGTTACCCAAAGTAATGTTACCAACCGAGCAGGAATTAATTGGTTAAGACGACATTTAGGCGCTCAATACAGCATTCATGAAATTGAAAGCAGTTGCCCTACTCCCATGCACATTGATTCAACTTTTATGCCTTTAGCACCAGGGAAAGTGTTAATTAATCCCGACTATATTAATATTGATAGACTGCCTAAAATATTGAAAGGATGGGATATATTAGTTCCTCCTGAACCGGATCCGATTAAGGGTGTTCCTTCGATGTGTAGTAAGTGGATTAGTTTAAATGTTCTGATGTTAGATGAAAAACGGGTAATTGTGGAAAGAGATCAACACTCTTTGATTAAAGCCTTTAAAGATTGGGGATTTGAGCCAATTCCCTGTCCTTTTATTAATTTTGCCCCTTTTGGTGGCTCTTTTCACTGTGCAACCCTTGATATTCGTCGTCAAGGAGTATTAGAGTCTTATTTTTAACTTCAGAGATTGGGAACCCATCCTACTAGAATCTTCTATTCTGCGCTATTTCTAGCGCTTCTATTGATCTAAATCACACTTTCTTTCTGACGGTGATCATTGTTGCGTCCCCGCTCTGTCCTTATATTAGATAAGTGTAGGGTATCACCAGATTCAGCCGAGACCATGTTTATACTAAACCGCCAACAAGTCAAGTTCTGTCAAGTTGTGTCTTCTGATGCTGAACCGCAGCGAATCAGTGCAGCGATCGCATTTAATGGTTTATTCTTCACCAAAGGAGAAACCTTTCTCAATAGCGAAAAGATGAAAGCTCGCAAACGGGTTCAAGAATGCTTAGAAGCCCCACAGCAATTAGTCATTTTGCTCGAAGACACCGCAGAATTGGCTTTATATCATCTCAATGTTCAGGCTCGTCCTGCTGAAACCCAAAAGGCTTCTGAAAAAGAAGCCTCTTCCTCTTCTACAGCCTCATCATCAAAAGGAATGTTAGGCAAGCTTCGTCGTACTCTCAATCAACACATTACCCTCAATTTTTAAGCCTGATTGTTGCCATTTTATTGACAAGGCTCGTTAAATTATGATATCCTAACCTATAAATTTTTTAAACAAGTAGTGTAAGCTTGATTATACTGCTTATTTTTAATGATGGGTTATTTATGACTGCTCCTTTTTTATCCATTGTCATTCCTACTAGGGAAGGACTATCAGAGCATTGGTTTACAGAGCTTTTTAAAGTAGAAGGTAATATAGAATTTCTTCTTGTTCATCCTCCTGGTACTGCAAAATACCCTTACAGTGACAATCGTTTACAACAGATCATCAGTCCCTTTAGAGGGGAAATCATACAAAGAATGACAGGATTGATGACAGCATCGGGAGCTTATACCCTATCTGTCAATTGTGATGAATATTTACATCCTAAGTTATTAGAAGTGACTACTAAATATTTTCAGCGCTTTCCTGAAAGTTGGTTAATGCGTCTTAGCGTTCAATCATTTACCTATGGTCAGTTAGAGGGAATAATAAGAGAGTGGACTGATTATCCTGATATTGATAGTCTAGCAGAATATTCCTTACAAGAAATAAGAGAGAAAAAAAAGATAGATCAGGTTTTTGCTTCAGAGAAAAACTATTTAATGAAAATTCCCATTGCTCCTTTAGATAATCCATTTTCTTTTCAAGCATTCCGTAGAAATCGAAGAGATCAGCATGGCAGTCATACAGAAAACTTTGATAAAAAGGTTTGGCGAACCAGTTTAATGAAAGAAACTTTATTAGATTTAACCGAGACGATGGAATTATTTGAACCGATTAAATATATTCCTTTTTGGTGTTTAGATCGCCTCTTAGGATTGTATTTACAAGCAAAGTTTTTTGATAAAAAGAAAGAAAATGAGCGCTTTATTGGTCATCTTTTACCTGCTCCTGAATTACTCCGTATTGAAGATAATCCTCCCCAATACTCTCGTAAATATCGCTGGTTTCAGTTAGCAGAAATGATATTAGTTAAGCGTTTTCCTCAATATGGTTATTGTTGGAATTTAGTAATAGAGAATAGTATTGACTTAATTTTAGGGATCATTAAACAACAAATATCTAACTTTCTTCCTTCTCAAGACAAGTAATTTTTTACCTTATAACAAAGACGGTTCATTCCCTGTTTGAGTTATCAAAACTGTTAGATAAAAAACAGCACAGCATTAAAAGTGGAGTTACCAGAAGAAACTCCACTTGCATAAATTAGTTAAACTAAATGAATCTGTAATCAAACAGTAAACTAGGTTTCTGATTCAGAAGGTGCATAGGGTTCGCTATCAAACGGTTGAACACCAACTTCGGGATATTCATCATCACTAGGACTAAAAATACGGGCAAACCCTTCGGTAATGTACTGAACGAGATTTTGTAATGATTTGAACATAATGGCAACCTCTTTAGACTGAACATTAGACATTCATAGGAAAACTTAAAAGATTTTTAGGAAATCCAACAGGGGATCAATGCCAGTACTCTTTATTGCTTCCTACTTTTATTATCACTAGAATTGCCTGAGAGGAAAAGGGTTTGCAACATTTATTGAGATTTATTTGCACTCCTTAGTGATTGAGGGCAGTTTTCTTTAAGTTATGCAAAGTTAGCATCAATGGCTTAAAAATAAAGATCAAGGGGGAAATGGCCAAATGTTCCTGTAATTTGGTCATTTTCTCCCTGACAAGAAATTAACACGCCTCGATAGTTTCCAGTGTAATTATCTAAATAATAAGTATTTTTCTGGGAATTGTATTTTAAATAAACTGCATTTCCCAATTCTTTGGGTAAAATCTCTTCCGTTACCGTGATTGGTTCATATTCCAGCGCTTTAAGATAACTATTAAGAGATGCGATCGCTTGTGAGGCTGTGTCTGCACAAATGCCTAGATTTTCCCATTCCGATCGGCTAACCACTAAACGGATGGCCTGACGAAGTTCTTCTTTTTCAGCGTCAGATTTCATGGGTTTGACAGAGGGAAGGCTGAAGGAATGGAGTAATTTAAGGGCAGTTTGGAGATTTAGGGTAGAATCAGACATTATTTTCCTATTTTACTATTAAAAGCCTCTTTTTGATCCAGAGTTTTATACAACAGTAACCGTCGAGAACGATTAAATACCCAATCAATTAAACTCCATTCGACATGGTGTAATTGATATCCTTTACTGTAATAAAGCTGTTTGGCTGCAATATTATCTTCTAAAACGTGAAGAAATAGCCGATCATAGCCCCATTCTAGGGTAAGCTGCTCACATCGATTTAACAATTGCCGAGCAATTCCTTGACGTTGATAGGGGGGACTAACAGCTAAATTGGAAATGTAGGGATGGGAGGAAAAGCCCACAGATGGCCGTAATGACATTTCTACTGTCCCAACCACTTTATCTTTACTATCACTGGCTGCAATACATTGATAGTTAGGTGTGTCTTGGCGTAGTCGATAGCGCAAATCCTCATAGATTCCCAATTTTAGCAGTGGATAAACCCAATAAATCCATCCTTGGGGTGGGTGAAAACAATGGGTGAGAACCTCAGTGATTCCCCGTAAATCTGACGATTGGGCAGGATGGAGTTCAACTTGGAGGGGAGAGACAGGGACAGAGGAAGAAGTAGGAGAAGAGAGGGGTTTTAGTGATGAGAAACAGAATTCCACAATGACTCCGACACTCAAATAAGATGAGGAATGGGTAATAGTGAACAATTTACACTTGATCGTGTGGGCTTCCTATCGAATGAATAACTAACTACCAAAAATAGCAAGTTTTAACATTGAGGCGATAGGTGACTGCCTTGTTCTGCTAGTAATTATACACGGTTGAAACAGTGTGTTTTGCATTTAGCTTGGCAAGCGCTATTTACCTGCCGTGTCAAGCAAACCATTATTATACCAATTTTATCCATTTTGCCTAGTGGACTGATACGCTTAATTTGGGTGTATTGGGTAGGATGGGCTTTGCCCATCAAATCATCTCATTATGCTTTACACAAAACCTATTGGCAAGATTATTAATTTTTAAACCATAAACTATGCGGATCAAAATTTGTGGTATCACTCAAGTTGAACAAGGAAAAGCGATCGCTTCGTTGGGTGCTACTGCTTTGGGATTTATTTGTGTCCCCACATCACCCCGTTTTATCCCTGCAACGCACATTAAGACCATTACTCAAGAAATACCTTCTTCTATCGACTTGATCGGGGTATTTGCTGATGCTTCTTTCTCTACAATCATTGATACTGTTACAACAGCAGGATTAACAGGGATTCAGCTACATGGCAAGGAATCCCCCCAATTTTGTCAAGATATTAGGGAAAATTTACCTAATGTTGAGTTAATTAAAGCATTTAGAGTTAAAGACAGCCAAACTTTACAGCAAATCCCTCTCTATACCCCTTATATTGATACCTTACTATTAGATGCTTATCATCCCCAACAATTAGGTGGAACAGGTAAAACCATTGAAAGTCGCTTATTAAAAGATTTTAAAC
>JBFRWQ010000214.1:0-4982 GCA_051439665.1 Microcystaceae cyanobacterium
ATCGCTGTCTTCGTTTCTTTTTCTAATTCTAAAATGAGACTTTGCTCGATGACTTTTTCGGACTTGACTCTGACTCCTTTTAGTCCAAGGATTTTGGTTAGTTCTCGCTTCATATTTGATTCATAAACTGTCTAGCTAATATTTTAGCATAGTTTGTCCTGAAGAACCCGATCTACTATAGCAGTTAATTGTTGCTTAATATCTTTTGCTGGTTTTCCCATAAGATTTCCTACTTCATCCCATAATCGTTTATCTGAAATTAACCGAATAGCATCAGCAATTTTAGTAGGTTGTTGAAAACTTTGATAACTCAGCTTTTCTCGAATTTCATTTTCTAACCAGTTTATATTTTGATTTAGTTTATTCTGAATAATATCAGCAATAATGGGACTTAAACTAGAGATTGTATGAGTATTTTGGATAAAATCATCACTTTGAGTTCGCTGAATTTCTTGCTCTAACCAAGAAGCAATATTAATTGCAGTTATTCTATCTTGACGAGCAGTATCTAGTGATATTTGAAAGCGAGCAAATGAGGATTTAGTAGTATTCGCTGATATCGGAGTTTCAGGACGATTACCTTGATATATTTCGAGCATTCCTAGTATAACAACTTCATGGATATAATAATCTAATGCACTAACCGTTAACACTAATGCTGATCTTAAGATATCTTCTAAGGATGCGTTAAGAATTCTCGTTGATTGAGCATTAATAGTATGGTACAGAGAAATTAAATCTCTGACACTGCGAATACTAATGCGAAACTGATTAAGCGCAGACTGCATGAGTAGATGTTAAACTAATGATTTGATCAGCTAACTTTGAGAAAGTTGTTTTAAATTTATTTAGTTTTTTTTCATATTCGGGATGATTAGCATATGGAAACTGTTCAATTGTTAAATCGTAAACAGGTATCTGACTTTCTTGAGAAATAGCAATTAGACTATTAAAGTTAGAAATTTTAGTTAAGCAAAAATTTGCTTTAACACCTTGGCTATCGTAATCTTTATCTGATAATAATAGTTGGTTATTTTGCAAAACAGGAACGAGTTTATTTGCAACATCTCTATCGATCTCTCTAATCCATCTTTGAAAAGCGTTGGTTTCTTTACCTCCAATAATTCTGAAGTTTTGCATAATTGTTCCTAAAAATTTGAGGTTAATATTAGGAAAAGGATAATTTGCTTCTCTTAAGATATTCATCCCACTTGCTTGTTTAGCCCAATGATACCATTTGGGAAGCACATTGGTTAAAGAATTAATAGCCATCAAAGAGAATAAATCGGCTGCCGTTGGAATAATAAAAAAATCGCTAGTCATCAATAAATTTTGATTGATAGAACCAAGACTAGGACTCATATCAATTAGAATATAATCAGCATGAAGGTCATCGGCTGTTTTTTGCAATAGCTCAGTGATTGAGCCAGGTAGATTTTTTAAAGCTTGAATTGAACCGCTTAATTCTTGAGCAATTCCTAAAGTCACTTCATATTCTGCAAAACCTACATGGCCAGGTAGTAAAAATAAGCCTTCTTTTATATTAATACAATCTACCGCTTCAATCGCTCTTGGTTGAGATTCAAAAGCAGGGGCTAAACCTGTTTTAATATTAGAACGAGTATTATAAATTTTTTCTAACCTATCTTGATCTTTTTCTGTTCCTTGTCCGAGAGCCATACCTGTTAAGTTACACTGGGGGTCAGTATCAACTAAAATAACTTTTTTTCCTTTTGAAGCCAGCATCCAGCCTAAGTTATAAATCGTTGTTGTTTTACCAACACCACCTTTATGATTAAAAAGAGCAATTTTTTGAACCATGTTTTCATCCTGTTGGCATCATTGATATAGACTCACTGTATCATCTTAACGAATTTTCTCATTTTAAGTGCGATCGCACCTCTTCCCCACACCTAAGCTTTGATCGCTTCTGGAGATTAGGGAATCAACTCCGTTACAAAATGTTAAAAATCAGCGCCCATTGATCCCTTGACCCCCTCAAACCCTGTAAAGTGGATTCTGAAGCCTCTGATGGACAATGGGTGTAACTGCTGTTCAAGCATAAGCTATCGAGCCAAACTGTCAAAGTATAAGAAAAAACCGATCAAAAATATGGTATCTACAGTCAACAAGTCTGAATTCCAAGAAATCCGCCCCGGTGTTAAAGTTCCTGCCAAGGAAACCATTCTCACCCCTCGGTTTTACACCACCGACTTTGAAGCAGTGGCCAAGATGGATATTTCCGCAAATGAGGCAGAATTACTGGCCATTCTCGAAGAATTTCGGACTGATTATAATCGCAATCACTTTGTCCGCAATGAGCTTTTTAATGATTCATGGGATCATTTAGACGAAGAAACCCGTCGTTTATTTATTGAATTCCTAGAGCGCTCCTGTACTGCTGAATTCTCAGGTTTTCTACTCTATAAGGAATTAGGAAGACGGTTAAAGGGCAAAAACCCTGTTTTAGCAGAATGTTTTACCCTCATGTCAAGAGACGAAGCACGTCACGCAGGATTCTTAAACAAAGCGATGACAGACTTCAACCTATCTCTTGATCTTGGATTTTTGACTAAAAGCCGTCAATATACCTTCTTCCAACCTAAATTCATCTTTTACGCTACCTATCTATCTGAGAAAATCGGTTACTGGCGCTATATCACCATTTTCCATCATCTAGAGAAAAACCCTCAAGACTGCATCTATCCGATTTTCCGCTTCTTTGAAAATTGGTGTCAAGATGAAAACCGTCACGGAGATTTCTTTGATGCAATTATGCGCGCTCAACCTGATACTCTCAATGACTGGAAAGCACGTTTATGGTGTCGTTTCTTCTTGTTATCAGTCTTTGCTACTATGTATCTTAATGATACTCAGCGCTCAGGCTTCTATGAGTCTATTGGCTTAAATGCACGGGATTATGACAAGGAAGTAATTGACAAAACCAATGACACAGCAGGACGGGTTTTCCCCATCGTTTTAGATATCAATAACCCTGAATTCTATGACCGTCTCGAAACCTGTGTCGCTAATAACGAGAAACTACGGGCGATTGACGCATCTAATACATCTGGTCTAGGTAAAATTCTCCGCAAGGTACCAGCTTATCTCTCCAATGGCTGGCAATTCATCAAACTATACTTGATGAAACCCATTCGTATGGACAAACTAGCAGGTACAGTTCGTTAACAAGAGACAAAGTTATTACAATGAGTGCAGGTGGGCTGAAAAGCCCACTTTTTTTTAACTGGGTAATAATAACAAAACCTGTAAATCAGCAACATTAGTACCAGTTGCGCCAATTTCTAGCAGAGCATTCCCTTTCTCTAAAGCATGATAAGCATCATGGCGGTTTAAATAAGCTTCAGGCTCACTAATCTGGCTTAGGGTTTGAGGATTAATGATGCCTCCTGCCACATCTGTCGGTCCATCTCGACCATCTGTTCCCCCACTGAGAAAGACCCAATTTCCTGCTAAATTGCGTTGTTTAGCGGCGATCGCAAAGGCTAAGGCCATCTCTTGGTTACGGCCACCTTTACCTGCATCAGGGGTTAAGGTAACAGTGGTTTCTCCCCCAGCCAGAATAGCGAGTGGAGTATTTCTCGGTTGTTTCAGGGCAAATTCTACTAAATCTTGAGCCACTTGGCTTGCTTCCCCAGTTAAGCCATTTTGATAGACATAAGGGGTAAAATCTTGTTGTTTAGCGGCTTCGATCAGAGCATGAACACTCAGACCATTACTACCAATAATTGTATAATCACTCTGCTCAAAAATAGGGTCATTTTCCTTGGGAGTTTCTGCAATTTCGCCTCGTTGCCCTGCTCCCAAGTGTTGACGAACGCTAACGGGGACTTGCTCCCAAACAGACTGAAGAACCTCTATTGCTTCCCCATAAGTCGTGGGATCTGGAACTGTTGTTCCACTAGCGATCGCAGTTACCTCATCCCCAATCACATCAGAGAGAATCAGTGCATGAAGTTGAGCAGGATTGGCCCAACGGGTTAATTGTCCCCCCTTCAATTGGGATAAATGCTTCCTAACCCCATTAATTTGATTAATATTAGCCCCACAGCCTAATAAAAGTTTAGTTGTCACAATTTTATCCGCTAAACTAATAGAATTAGGAGGATAGGGAACTAAAGCTGATCCCCCCCCACTAATCAGCACTAAGACTAATTCCCCTTCTTGGGCAGCTTGTGCCTTGTTAGCAAGCGCTTGGGCTGCTTGATAGCCCTTTTCATCAGGTGTGGGATGTTGTGCGCCGAAAACTTGACAATTGGGGATCTCTCGTACATTTTGGTAGTTGGTAACGACTAACCCTAAACCTGAGATTAAATTGGAGGGTTGGCTCAGAATAGCCTGGGCGGATTCAGCCATCGCACAAGCAGCCTTACCAAAGGCGATTAAATGAACGTTAGGGGCATTAAAACAGCGCTTTTCCCCATTTGCTAAACCAATTAAGAGATCTTGTCCTTGTCTTGTCAGATAACGATTAACGGCCTGTTTGGGATCGGCAGCTTGAACTCCTGCAAGGAAGATATCAAGCGCTTTTTGTTCTAATGAGGTGTTAAGCATCTTAGCAAGTTCAGCGTTATTGTCGATTATAAATTATAAATTAAATTAGGAAAATGTATTGATTGTCAGAATTATGATTCATTTAATAATGAATTTCCTCTATTCTTTCCACTCGTATTCTGGAATACTAGCATTAATTAGAATATTGCGAAGCGTACCAATAGGTAATATTTTATTACCATGATTAGGAACAGTGACTTGTATAATCCTAAAGAGGAATTAAGCCATTTACGATGACTCCCTTTCTGAGAAAAAAACTCAAAACCATATTTCCGTAAGAGGGCTTTTAACAGAAGCAAAAAATCTACTCAATCTTATCTAATCATACTCAATCCTACCCATGCTCTGGACTAATTGTGACATAATGGTTAAGATTTTGAGAGATTTTACCTTACCCAACCCCAATC
>JBFRWQ010000215.1:0-7314 GCA_051439665.1 Microcystaceae cyanobacterium
ATCAGGATGACGACGACTAATAAATAACTCTCTAATCGCTTCATCATCAGTGGGATGCTGTCTAATATATGATTTTAATTTTTTGCGTGTCATTTGCTTAAAATCAGGTTTCGTCATCTTTATTCAACTCCTAATTTACCTTATTTGGGTTGTTTTTAATATGCTCTAAAACTGCTTGTTCAATTTCATCAGGGGTCATAGAATTAGGATAAACTTGACCCGAAGAATTAGACTTTAAAAGGTCAACATATTGATAAAAAGCGTCCTTATCCGCTTGATGAGTAATCACATATTGACGTAATTCATCTTTAGTCATAGCGTTAAAATCTGGTTTCATGGTTAAACCTCAACTATTTTGAGATTGATTTAATTCCTCTATTTTTTGCTTAATTGCTTGTCTAGTGATTTCTTCAGTTTCTGGAGTATTAGGACAGGGATAAGTTTTACCTGACCGATTTGATTGTAAACGATCCATAAACTCATGAAAAGCTTCGTCATCTTCTCGATGTTTTAAGACATAAGCTTTTAATTCTTTGCGTGTCATTTCCTTAAAATTAGGTTTCATGTCTCAAACCTCCATTCTCCATCAGAATCAATTGTAATTTCGAGTTCTTCCCCTGCGAGGATAATGAGTTTACTATTTCGTTCATCTAATCTGACTAAATAAACAGGGATGTAAAATCGAGTCAAATTCAGACAAACTTCAACACAACTCACACACTGTTCAACGGTTGGAAAAATAAGTAAACTCCTTGATTAAAGATCGTTCTTTTCAAGATAACATATTAATGGTGGATATAAATAAGGTGGGCAATCAATACCCACCCTACAAATTAACCCCTAACTGCCGCTAATTCTAGCCACATCACGGGCATTTTCTTCAAACGCTGCGGTTAACGCATCATCCCCACTTAAACCTGACGCTAACGCTTTCTTGAGACAGTTAACTACCCGTTTGTAATCACGGGGCATAACCTTGACAAATTTACCCGAATACTCTCCCCAATTCGCTAAAACCTTAGCTGCTTTTTGACTTTGGGTGTATTTAAGGTGCTTATCAATCATTTGACGCACTTTGTCCAAGTCTTCCTCATCAAGCGCTTCAATATCAGCCATTTGCTGGTTACAACGAGTCGCAAAGTCTCCTGCTTCATCGAGGATGTAGGCCACACCCCCACTCATACCTGCGCCGAAGTTGCGTCCTGTTGTCCCTAAGACAACCACGTTACCTCCCGTCATGTATTCGCAAGCATGATCACCGACAGCCTCAACTACGGTGTTAACACCTGAATTGCGGACACAGAAGCGCTCTCCTGCGACTCCATAGATATAGGCTTCGCCACCTGTTGCACCATAAAAGGCAACATTACCAATGATAATATTCTCTTCAGGGACAAAAGTGGATACTTTAGGCGGATAAACGATAATTTTACCCCCACTTAAGCCTTTACCCAGATAATCATTGGCATCTCCTTCTAATTCCAGTGTCACCCCTTTGGGGACAAATGCGCCAAGGCTTTGACCAGCACTACCTTGGAAGTGAAGATGTACGGTATCCTCTGCTAACCCTTCCCAATGGCGCTTAGTGATCTCATTCCCTAGTATAGTACCGACAACCCGATTGGTATTCTTAATGGGTAAGGTAGCACTGACTTTTTCCCCATTTTCAATGGCAGGTTGACATAAATCCAGCAAAGTGGTTATATCTAAGGATTGATCTAAACCATGATCTTGGGGGATTTGGCAATAACGACCCACATCTGAAGGAACATCAGGTTGATGTAAAATAGGTGATAGGTCAACCCCTTTCGCTTTCCAGTGGGAAACGGCTTTTTTCGATTCTAAAACGTCTGTCCGTCCAATCATTTCGTTAACGGTACGGAAGCCTAATTCTGCCATGATTTCCCGTAATTCCATAGCGATAAACTTCATGAAGTTAACCGTATATTCGGGATCTCCCATAAATTGTTCTCGTAATTCTGGGTTTTGGGTGGCAATTCCCACAGGACAGGTATTTAAGTGGCAAACTCGCATCATAATGCAGCCTAATGTTACCAAAGGTGCAGTGGAAAAGCCATACTCTTCTGCACCCAATAAGGCCGCAATGGCAATATCTCGTCCTGTTTTCATCTGGCCATCTGTTTCCACCACGATACGAGAACGTAGGTTATTTAAAACTAGGGTTTGATGGGTTTCTGCAACCCCTAATTCCCAAGGAAGACCAGCGTGTTTAATGGAAGTCTGAGGCGATGCACCTGTACCGCCATCATAGCCTGAAATTAGTACCACATCAGCGTGTGCTTTAGAAACTCCTGCTGCAATAGTTCCCACACCGACTTCTGAGACTAATTTAACGTTAATTCGGGCATTGCGGTTGGCATTTTTGAGATCATGAATTAACTCCGCTAAGTCTTCAATGGAGTAGATGTCATGGTGAGGAGGGGGAGAAATTAAACCCACACCAGGGGTAGAGTGACGCACTTTTGCAATCCAAGGATATACTTTACGGCCAGGAAGTTGTCCCCCTTCTCCTGGTTTTGCCCCTTGCGCCATTTTAATCTGAATTTCTTTAGCTTGAGACAAATATAAGCTTGTAACGCCAAATCGTCCCGATGCTACCTGTTTAATAGCGCTATTTTTAGAATCCCCATTTTCATTAGTCCATGTATAACGTTCGGGATCTTCTCCTCCTTCCCCTGTATTGGACTTACCACCAATGCGATTCATCGCAATAGCGAGAGATTCGTGGGCTTCTTTAGAAATTGAGCCATAACTCATGGCACCTGTCTTAAAGCGCTTCATTATGGATTCAATGGGTTCAACTTCATCTAAGGGAATAGAATCTTGTTCTTTAAATGCCAATAGTCCCCGTAAGGTGAAATATTTCTCGTTATGTTCGTTAATCAGAGTAGAATACTGCTTAAACAGTTCATAATCCCCTGCTTTTGTCGCTTGTTGCAAGGTATGAATGGCTAAAGGACTTAAGAGGTGTTCCTCTCCATCTTTACGCCATTTATATTCCCCACCCACATCAAGGGTATGTCCGTTCACTTCACGGTCAGGGAAGGCGTGTTCATGACGTAGAATGGTTTCTTGAGCAATAATCCCTAAATCTGACCCTTCAATACGAGAAGCTGTCCAAGAGAAGTACTTATCAACAAACTCGGTATTTAAGCCAATAGACTCGAAAATTTGCGCCCCTCGGTAGCTTTGCAGGGTAGAGATCCCAATCTTAGAGGCGATCTTAATCACACCCTTAGTCACCGCTTTGATATAGTTCTTACAAGCGGTTTTATGGTCAACATCCAATAGTAACCCTTCTTGGATCATTTGATCCATCGTTGCAAAGGCCAGATAAGGATTAATTGCACCGCAACCATATCCAAGTAATACTGCATAATGATGCACTTCACGGGGTTCACCCGACTCTAAGACTAAACCAACACGAGTCCGTTTACCATTGCGGATCAGATGATGGTGTACCCCTGCAACAGCTAGAAGGGCGGGCATCGCTGCATTTTCCTTGTTAATGCCCCGATCTGAGAGAATAATGATATTATATCCATCGGTGATCGCACGATCAGCGCTTTGACATAGGGTTTGTAAGGCTGCATCTAACCCTTCTGCACCTAATTTAGGATCAAAGAGAATGGGTAAGGTAATGGATTTAAAATCCCCACCTTGTAAATTTTTCAGCTTTGCTAATTCCTCATTACTAATAACGGGAGTATTTAGCTTAATTAGGTTACAACTTTTAGGAGTCGGTTCCAGTAAATTTTGTTCTGATCCAATGGTTGTAATAGGAGAAGTGACGATTTCTTCCCGAATCGGATCAATGGGAGGATTAGTGACTTGGGCAAAAAGTTGCTGAAAATAGTTATAAAGCAGCTTAGGGCGGTCAGAAAGTACCGCTAACGGCGTATCTGTTCCCATTGCACCAATTGCCTCCACCCCATTCTTAGCCATTGGGGTTAACAAAAGTTGCAATTCTTCAAAGGTATAACCAAAGGCGGTTTGTTGTTGAATAATAGAAGGTGGTAGGGGCGAGGTTTCCTCACCCTTACCCATATCAACCGATTCGATTTTCGTCTCAGGGGTGGGTAAATCAGTCAAATTCACCAGATTTTCATCTAACCATTGACGATAGGGTTTTTCGGCAACGATGTTCTCCTTTAACTCTTGATCAGCAATAATCCGACCTTCTTCCATATTAACCAAAAACATCCGTCCAGGCTGTAAGCGCCCCTTAAATGCCACTCTTTCGGGTTCTATGGGCAAAACACCCGCCTCTGATGCCATAATCACCAAATAATCCTTAGTGACATAATAACGGGAGGGACGTAACCCATTACGATCCAACACTGCCCCCATCATTGTACCATCGGTAAAAGCGATCGACGCTGGACCATCCCAAGGTTCCATCAAACAGGAATGATACTCATAGAAGGCTTTTGTCTGATCACTCATGGACTCATGATTAGCCCAAGGTTCAGGAATCATCATCATGACAGCGTGAGGCAGAGAATATCCCGCCAAACTCAGTAATTCAAGAGCATTATCAAAAATTGTTGAATCACTTCCCTCTAAATTAATAACGGGTTGCACCTTCGCCATATCTTCCCCAAACAAGTCAGACTCAAACAGCGCTTGACGGGCGTGCATCCAGTTAATATTACCTCGTAGGGTATTAATCTCCCCATTGTGAGCAATGTAGCGATAAGGATGAGAACGATGCCAACTGGGGAAGGTATTGGTACTAAAACGAGAATGTACCAAGCCTAACGCACTTTCCATATCAGGATCATGCAATTCTGGGTAATATTGACCCACTTGTGCAGTGGTTAACATCCCTTTATATACCATCGTCCGACCTGATAAACTGGCCATATACCAATAGCTATCAATCTTAGGATTACGAATCGCCACGTGCGCCTGCTTACGAATGACATAAAGCTTTCTTTCAAAGGCTAAATCATCTTTTATGGCAGGATCTCGCCCAATAAAGACCTGCTGCATGAAAGGTTCACAGGATTTTGAGGTATTTCCTAATGGTTCATTATTAGTCGGAATATCACGCCATCCTAACACAGCTAAACCTTCTTTTGCTGCCACTTCCTCAAATAGACGACGGGCTGCGTCTCTTTCCTCTTGATTAGGTGAACCATAGATCATTCCTACGCCATATTGACCTGGTTCAGGAAGGGTTATACTTAATTCTGAAGTGACTTTTTTGAGGAATTTGTGGGGAATTTGCATTAAAATACCAGCCCCATCCCCTGTATTAGCTTCACAGCCACAAGCGCCACGATGTTCGAGGTTTACGAGGATAGTTAATGCTTGTTCGATAATATCATGGGATTTTTGACCTTTTTGATGGACAACGAAGCCGACTCCACAGGCATCATGTTCATATTGAGGGTTGTATAAGCCTTGTTTTTCGGGAATTTGACTATTTTTCATCATGTAATGAACCTTATCTGGAAAATAGGGATGGGATGACAGGTGGGGACACTTCCCCTTTGTACTTGTTTTTTTATTTTCACCGAGGTTTCCAGAGAGAGTGCAGATTTTAAGGAATTATTAAAGTCTGGGTTAAACTGGGGGAAGTATCAGATTTATGATCGGTTGTCTAAATATTTTTTCATAAACTCCTGTGAGCTAACACAATCAAAATCAGCAATTATCTTGATTAATTCTCGGTTTTCAGAAATAAAAACATCTGCTTCTCCATATTTAGCAGTTAAATAAATTAATATATCTTCAGTAGGAATTACCTTGTTAGCCATAATTTTATTAGCTTCTGCTCTCATTTCTCCAGTTTCTGGAATAAATAAACAGTTGAAATTTTGCCAAATCTTATCAACGATTTGTGCAGCCCAATCTTTTCCTTGTAGTCTTTTGCCAACTCGTAAAATTTGCTTAATTAGTTCTTGTGAAAGAATAACCTGTGTGGATGATGATTGAGAAGAATCATAATAACCTAAGTAATTTAGAATTTGACTAGATGGTGGTAAAGGGGTTAACTGACCAATAATATAAATATTGGTATCTAAAAAGACTCTTTGCACTTAAAACGTTCCTCTAATAGTTCCTTTTTAACATCACGAATTAATTCTAAAATTTGTTCATCTGTTTCAATTCCTGCTTTTTTAAAGTCTTCTTGCATTTTAGTTTGTATATTTTTACCATTATCCAAACGACGAATCTCATGAAAAGAGACGGATTCATCTTGATTTATTTCATCTTGGGCTTCTTTTAATTCTTTTTCAAAGTTAGGGATACTCAATAACTCATCGGTTGCTTCCTGAGATTCTTTATCTTGGATATAGGCTAAAAAATCAACTGCAATTTGTAATTTTTCGGGTGAAAGTTGCTTAAGGATGTCTTGTGCTTGTTCAAGTAGGGTCATAATTTTAGGGTAAATTAGACTTGATATGGTCTATTATATCATGATATACGAACAGCGAGAGTATTTTTAAACCATGCCTGAACCTATTTCCATTATTTCTGATCAAGTCATTCAATTAGATGAATTTAAGGATTTTTTGCAAGAATTAAACATAGAAATTGATCCTAATGAAGTTTATACTGGTAGGTGGTCGGAGGAAAATTATCATATTTGGATTGTTTTAGATAATGATGAATTAAAGAATTTTGAAAAATCTGAAATAGCATTGATGAGAGAAAAGTTAGGAAGTCAACCGAAAAGTCATATCTTATTGGATGTTAGCAAAACTGAAGGAAGCCAACAGTTAGCGATGATTTTTATTGATAAATTGTCAAATCGATGGAATTGTGTGATTTATGATGCCCAAAATAACATATTAAACCCTACCCCTGTAGGGGCGCAAGCCTTGCGCCCTTAAACTCATCTTAAACTTATCCCAGATTAACTGCGATATTCGTGAGTTTAATGGTAGTGGAAATTATACACTTTATAATGGTTCTTTACAAAGCAATGGTAGTGTTTCAAATCTAGCCAAAACTGGCAATGGTGCTTATCAAATAAATAATGGTAGAATTAACATCACAGAACAACTCAATAATGGTTATATTCACAAACAATCCTGCACAGTACAAAATAATAGTATGCAATGCCAAGGTTCAGAAAGTAATGATGTTTGGGTGAAACAGTAAATTTAGATAAATTAGACTGATATAGTACGTTAATGGGCGCAAACCTTGCGCCCCTACAGGGAGTGTTTTTTATTGTGTGATTAATGGGTTTGTTTTAAAATAAGAAATCAATGAAACAATCCAAATTTTGAATCGATGGCTTTTCGGGATCATCATTCCAGCGTAAAGGGTTGTAAC
>JBFRWQ010000216.1:0-5372 GCA_051439665.1 Microcystaceae cyanobacterium
GTTCGGGAACAACGGCTGATGCGATTCGGGCGCTTGAATATGCCATTGAAATGGGGGTTCATATAACCAATAATAGTTGGGGAGGTGGTTCTTACTCTCAACCCCTTTATGATGCCATCTCAGCAGCTGGTGATGCAGGACAGTTATTTATTGCGGCGGCGGGAAATGATGGCAAAGATAATGATTCTGATGATCACTATCCTAGCAACTATGACCTAGACAATATTATCTCAGTGGCTTCAACGGATCGCTATGATCATCGATCCAGTTTCTCCAATTATGGGGCAACCTCTGTGGATTTAGGTGCACCAGGTTCAGGTATTCTCAGTACGAGTCCAGGTGGTCGTTACGGTACCAAGAACGGGACTTCGATGGCAACTCCTATGGTTACAGGAGTCGCTAGTTTAATTTGGGGGATCAATCCTGACTTAACAGCCACAGAGGTGAAACAGATTATCTTAGACAACGTTGATCCATTAACCCGTTTACAAGGGAAAACCGTATCAGGTGGCCGACTTAATGCCTATAATGCCCTGCAAAATACCCCTTTACCCTCGACTTATGAGATTGAAGTTGGCTCAGGAGATACGATAACAGATATTGATTTTGGCAATCATTTTATCAATGAGCCACCTGAGTTAGTTGGTCAATCTTTTGAGATTCCCGAAAATAGTGCTAATGGAACAGTAATTGGCACCATAGTTGCCACGGATCCCGATCAAGATTCTTTAACCTATCAAATCACTCAAAATATAGACATAGATGGAGACGGGAATAACGCCTTTGGACTAGATGGGAATCAAATTATTGTTAATGATAGAGATGACTTAGACTACGAAATCAATCCCAGTCTTCCTATTACTCTCCAAGTCAGTGATGGGCAATTAACAGCACAAGCGCTTGTTACCATCAATCTCAGCAATGTCAACGAAAATCCCACTCCCTCTAGCCCGAAACTTCATAATGAAATCCTAACCAATATCGGCAGCGAATGGCAAACCATCAACCTCCCCTACAGCTACGACTCAATGGTAGTGGTAGCAACCCCCAACTATGATTCATCAGACCTACCTGCGGTAGTCCGCATTCGTCAAGCAGAGGGTAGTCAACTAGAGATTAAAGTACAAAACCCCAGTAATACTCCTCTGAGTGGTTATACCATCCATCTCCTAGTCCTCGAAGAAGGGGTTTATACCGAAGAAGAACATGGATTCACCCTGGAAGCAGGTCGATTTAACTCCACCGTCACCGATGGGAAAACATCAGGTTGGAATGGGCAAAGCATCAGCCCCCAGAATAACTATCAAAATCCTGTCGTTTTTGGCAGTGTAATGACCAGTAATGACCAAGACTGGTCAAGTTTCTGGTCAAGAGGAGATGTATTCAACAATCCTGCTGATAGTAATCATATCTACCTGGGTAAACACATCGCTGCCGATACTGATACCACTCGTCAAGATGAAACCTTGGGTTATGTCATCTTTGAATCAGGAACGGGAACCATTGAGGGACAGAAATTCAGCGCTCAATTAGGTTCAGATAGTATTGAGGGGGTAGATAATAACTCAGACAGCCAGTATAACCTATCTAATCTGGGTTTTACACCCCAAGTTGCCCTAGCCTCCCAAAGCGCTATGGATGGCGGTGATGGGGGTTGGGCTATTCTAGCAGGAGACAACCCGATTAATTCCCATCGTCTCAAGTTACAAATCGATGAAGATCAAATCGAGGATTCTGAGCGCCGCCATACCACCGAACAAGTCAGTTATCTTCTCTTTGAAGAAAAAACTGACACCTCTAACTCAGCCCCCATCATTAATGCACAGGATATAAATGATGTTCCCGAAAATACGGCTAATAACACAGTAATTGGCACAATCATTGCCACAGATCCTGATGGAGATGCTTTAACCTACCAAATTACCGAAAATATTGACATAGATGGTGATGGAGAAAATGCCTTCCGACTAGAAGGAAATCAAATTATTGTTAATGATAGTGATGACCTAGACTATGAAACTAACCCCAGTCTTCCTATTACCCTCCAAGTCAGTGATGGACGACTAACAGCACAAGCGCTCGTCACCATTAATCTCAGCGACGTTGACGAAAATCCCACTCCTTCTAGCCCGAAACTTCATACAGAAGTGTTAAGCAACATCGGCAGTAATTGGCAAACCATCAACCTCCCTTACAGCTACGACTCAATGGTGGTAGTGGCAACCCCCAACTATGATTCATCGGATTTACCTGCGGTAGTTCGCATTCGTCAAGCCCAAGGTAATCAACTAGAGATTAAAGTACAAAACCCCAGCGATACCCCTCTTAGTGGTTATAACATCCATCTCCTAGTTATCGAAGAAGGCGCTTATAGCCAAGCCCAACATGGATTTACCCTGGAAGCAGGACGATTTAACTCCACCGTCACCGATGGTCAAACATCAGGTTGGAACGGACAAAGCATCAGCCCCCAAAATAACTATCAAAATCCTGTGGTTTTGGGCAGTGTGATGACTAACAATGACCAAGATTGGTCAAGTTTCTGGTCAAGAGGGGATGTGGTGACCAATCCCGCCGATGGTAATAACATTTATCTGGGTAAACACATTGGAGAAGATACTGATACCACTCGTCAAGATGAAACTTTGGGTTATGTGATCTTTGAATCAGGAACAGGTACAATTGAGGGACAGAAATTGAGCGCTCAATTAGGTTCAGATAGTATTTTGGGGGTAGATAACTCAGAAAGCCACTATGACCTATCTCATCTCGACTTTACGCCCCAAGTCGCCCTAGTCTCTCAAAGTGCAATGGATGGCGGTAATGGCGGTTGGGCAATTCTGGCAGGAGACAACCCCATCAGTCCCACTAACCTCCACTTACAAATAGATGAAGATCAAATTCGTGATTCTGAGCGCCTCCATACAGACGAACCAGTTAGTTATATTCTCTTTGGAGAAGTTACTCAAACATCATTGGCAAATAGTCCAGCGCTTGAACCTCAATTCTCTGAGATTAACCAAATTATGGGCACCGATGAAGATGATCAGTTAATGGGAACTTCAGCCGCCGATCTATTTGTCCTTAATCCTGACCATAGTGGAGTGGATACGATTAATGATTTTGAACTCGGTAAGGATCAAATAGGTCTTCCTAATTCCCTCAGTTATGGTTCATTGGAGATCACTTCTTCGGGTAGCTCGGATACTTTAATTAGTCATGAAACTCAAGCATTGGCTATTCTAACTATGATCAATCCAACTGATTTAATGGCTGATGATTTTCTTCCCGTTGCCATTTAAGGGTTCAATCAAACTCAGAGGTTAGATGGCTCAATCTCTTTTGTCGCATCATCTCGCCTCAAAAATTAATTAGCCGATTCTATTTGGTTTAACCAAACCCACCAAAGGAAGTCATATTTCCTCCACTTTGACTAACTGTAACCGCAGACTGAGAAAAGACTTGAAACGCCTTACGAATTTCTGTATCACTATTACTAGGCGTTAGAATCCATTCTGGCCGAATTCCCATCTTTTTAAAAACATCTCGAAAATTCGTGTATCCTCCATCATCAATGCCCATCGCTGCCACAATATGATTTTCTGCTTTTAACATATCTTGGATAATATTGTAGATATCTTGGGCATTGGTTCGGCGTGATCCCTCATCTGCACCATCGGTAATAATTAAGGTAATGGTACGAACTGCTACCCCATTATCAGCAAACTCCTGTGCTTTGGCCAATACTGTTCCTAATAACACTAAGGTTTGATCATATAGGGGTGTCCCTAAATTGGGATTATAGTTTTGGGGAGTCATACGAATTGCTTGATCAAGATGACAATAGGGATAGAGGACATGACCATTTAGATAACGATTATGAATCAAGACGTTATCTTTTTGTTGACTTTGGCCTAACGCATCTAAGATACAATTGTGTCCCCCTCTGACGGCTTGGGAATTACCACTAAAACGAATTGAACCAGAATCATCAGGCATAATAGTCACTAACACCACTTCACTTGACATAAAATCATCAATCTCTACACCTAAACCTGCTTGAATTTGTGTGCCAATATCAGCTACATCTAGAGCATTTAAAGACGCATTAGATAGCAGGCCATCATCTTGTGCATTTTGGAAAAGATCGTTAACATTAATTGGATCAGACATCGTGCAAACTCCTTAAAATTATTGAGGTAGGATGGGCTTTGCCCATATCAAAAAATGGTTAAATCAGTAGGATAGGCTTTACCCATCACAACAACCCTTATTCTTTAACGAATGGTTAAATCAGGAAAATCAGCCAAAGGAATTGAAGATTTAACAACGTGCATTCCTGCATTAGCAAACCGTTGAAACGCAGCATCCGCTTGAGGGGTAAAATCAACCACACCTGGTACAACAACAGGAGAAGTACAATCTTCTAAGAGATAAACCTTCTTAGCTAAATTAGGATCTTGTGCCAAAATTTCTGTTAGTAAATCATCAATAGTCCATGCAACACAATGACTTTTGGCTTGGCCTGCAATAATCACTGCATCAAAGTCTAATAATTTACGCAGAAAACGAGTGTTTTTTTGAGCAATTGGCCGCCCTTGATTATCATCTAAAACTTCAGGACGCAAGACTGAATAATTCTCAGTTAAAGGATTGCCGCCTTTAATTTCAAAGTTGGTTTGACTGTGACGCACCATATTATGAAAAAATAAGGCTTCTTCTAGGGAGGAAACTAAACAGTGACCTACTCCCCCCAATATAGCATGATAAGGCCAAATTGTCAAAGGATACTTACTATCATCATGAAGTTTCTTAACATAATGTAAGGCATAATTTTGCAGCCCCATATAATTACCCTTAGCCAGACTATAAGCGATCGCAGGATTAACTTTCCAGACTCCTTTCTGCACATCTTTTAGACTAATTGAACTATGGATTTGAGGATGTTCTCCTAAATCATTAACCCAAAAAACAGAATGGAAAATCTGCATCCCTGTGTGGGTATCCATTGTCGGTGCAATTTCAGTTATCGTGTCTAAATTATGATAAATAAACTGACACAAACGTATATTGTCATCAATTGCTCCCCGTCCTGATTGTCCCCCAACAAATAGTTCAAAATCGGGTAAACAAAAAGTATTTTGAGCATCAATAATCATCAAGCAAATCCGAGTTTTATCCTGTGCTGCTGGTTTTATTTTATATTGATTGCTCCACTTTTGAGCATCTAAGGCACGGGTTTGATAGGGAACTCGCCAAACAGTTTCTACTTGTTTAGAGTCAAAGAAAGTAGGAACAGGAAGTTGTTGAATAGTAGCAGTCATGGTTTAATTACCTCTATAAAAGTGTATTTTTCTTTTACTGTAGGGGCG
>JBFRWQ010000217.1:0-5514 GCA_051439665.1 Microcystaceae cyanobacterium
AAATTAATTTCAAGGCTCATAAGTAACGTTCAATAAATTGAACTATAATTCCTCAGCAATGTTTGAGCTTTAGTTATCTTTAGAGCAAATACTTATGAGCCAATAGCAATTCATTGCAGGGCGGTTGCTCTGAGCTATCAGTATATAATCGTACAATAAGCTTTTGTCCTTCCCTTAACACCCACCTTGAAATTAATTTCAAGGAACCCATAAGTAACGTTCAATAAATTGAACTATAATTCCTCAGCAATGTTTGAGCTTTAGTTATCTTTAGATAACGACACATATTAGCCCTGTCAATTTATTGCAGGGGGTTGATTTGAGCTATCAGTATCTAAGCGTACAATAAGCTTTTGTCCTTCCCTTAACACCCACCTTGAAATTAATTTCAAGGCTCATAAGTAACGTTCAATAAATTGAACTATAATTCCTCAGCAATTTTTGAGCTTTAGTTATCTTTAGAGCAAATACTTATGAGCCAATAGCAATTTATTGGAGGGCGGTTGATTTGAGTAAGATACAAGAATCTAATCTAAATCTTACAATAACGTTGACAATCCTCTCGATTTTTTAACAATACCCCAACAAAAGGAATTTCCCCCTCCTCAAGTTGATCTAACATTTCAGGAAGTGGATGACTTTCTAAGAGTTGAATCCAATCTAATAACTCACTGGTACTAACTTTTTTCCCTACTTTCCCCTTATCCTTCTCCATTTTCTTCCTTAACTTTTCAAAATTAGTAATGGCTTTTTCCCTTAAGTTATCATCCCCATCAGGAAAATGGGCTTTAACAATTTCTTGCAATCGCTGAGAATCGGGAAATTCCAAATAATGAAAGAGACAGCGCCGTAAAAAAGCATCAGGTAACTCTTTCTCATCATTACTGGTAATGAAGATAATTGGTAAAGCATCTCGTTGAGCGCTGATGTATTTATCAGGGTGAGTTTCCTCTAATTCTTTGACTTCAAAGCGCTTTTCATCTAATTCTAATAATAAATCATTGGGAAAATCTAAATCAGCTTTGTCAATTTCATCTAACAAGACTACCATGCGCTTGTTACTTCTAAAAGCCTTTCCTAATGCGCCCCATTCTATATATTTTAAGGGATCTTCTTCAATTTCTCCTCCCCCTGCTTGTGACTTAATGGCTGCTAATTGAGCATCTCTTAATCTCCCCACATGATCATAAGTATATAACCCATCCTTTGCTTGAGTAATTGATTTAATTGGCCACATTTCAAAGGGTAAATCTAACTCTCTAGCGACTGCTTTCGCCAATTGGGTTTTACCACATCCTGGTTCCCCTTTTAATAAGAGCGGCCGATTTAATTGTATCGCCCAATTAACCACTTGCTTAATGTCGGGATCTGGGATATAGGGAGCTATTTTTGCCCCCGTTTTGGGGTCATAGATGACCTCTCTTTTCTCTCCCTTATATTCTAGTATTTTAGCCATTTATCTGCCTCCTCAAACCAATTATAACCACAATTAGCACAAATTTCTTCTAAGGTTAACTCAGGAATCCCCCCTTCCGTATTCTCTAAAATATTTTCCACCGCTTCGTCTAGATCTTCCTCAATTTGTAAGGGAAGTTCGTCTTTTTGTTCCTCTAACCAATACCAGATTTCATCTTCTGTAAATTCTGATAATTGCGGCGCTTTTAAAGGATTCTTATTAACAGATTGTGCTTCTATTTTCTCCTGAAACACAGATTTAACTTCACTGAGTTTTCCTTCATAATCAATCAAAAACATAAATAATTTCCCTAGCTTTTCCTCTAATTCTTGCTCTGTTATCTCTTTGATCTGACCAATTAAAGGTTGCCAAAACGCCTCTAATAATTTTTTCAAATTCTCTTCTCCTAAGCAATTAACACCGTGAAAGATTAAAAGGACATTTTGTGTTTTCAAACAATCATAAACCGCTTGAACTGCATCCTCTAAGGTAGCGTCTTTACTTAAATCAAAAAAACGGCGAAATTCTCGTCCCATCACTTCACTGCGTAACCGTCTTCCTTTAACTCGTAAATCTACTTTATAAACCCTACTATTTTCTACTTCACCTAAATGCTGAGTTAGCAGTAAATTCAATAACCATTCTTGACCATATTCTGGCTTACCATAAATTAAGAGCGCTCCTATGTCTTGCTTTTTAACAAACTTACTAAATAATCTGACCTGTTTTTTATAGCCTAATTTACATAACTTTTTATACAATTCCCCACTATCGATATATTGCCAAATTTTGTCTAACTCTTCGATGGCTATCCCTAACCCTTTTTGTCCGTCTCCTTCCTTATGACTGACAATTCCTAATACCTTATTACTGGTTTGATCTACGATTGGTGAACCACTATATCCCGATTGTAACTTACTTTCTTGGTCTAATTTTAATTCCCATGCTTTAATTCTTTGTCCCTTTGACCCAAATTGCAATGAATTCCCGATCGTTCCCCCTATGGCCTTTATAATGTGTTTCTTGCCATAAGGTTGCCATCCTGCTGTTTTAAATTGACTCACTCTTTCTAGTCCTTTCCCTAATTTGAACTCTCTTTTTCTTCCCAATCCCTCTACTCTTAATACCCCTAAATCGAGTCCTTGTGCTTCTCCTACTGCGATCGCCCAGGCTTTTTTACCCTCTACCATAACACTATCTTCTCCTCCCACATCTCGAATAACATGAGCGCAGGTTAAGACATGAACAGTACCTTGACGATTTCTCACCACAAACCCTGTCCCAAATCTGGGATTTTTCGGGTCTGTACTGGTGATTAATAGGACTGATTCTTGTAATTCACTATCTAGGGTCATTTCTCTCCCGTATCTGGACTTAATACTAATTTGATTTTTAGATTAGCGCTTGTTGTGGCTTTAGTAATGTAGAGATTTCCTTCCCCTGTAAAACTAAGCCCTAATTCTACTTCAGCTTGCTCTACCTTCATTTCCTGATTTAATTCTTTCCATGCTTTAACAATAGGGCGACAGCTTTTCACCAGTAGGGGATGAACACAATCAAAGGTTTCGCCTACTCTTTGAGCAAATCCTCCTGATATTTCTTCTACACTTTCTCTTGCGACTTCTACCTCTACTAGAATCCCATCTTCTGTTTCAATTAGCTTTTTGCCCATGTTAATGTTCCTTAGATTAGATGATGTGATGGGCAAAGCCCATCCTACAATTATAAGCTTTAAGCTCGTATTGAGGGCTTTAGCGCTACTCATTGGCAAATTGGGTATTTAACTCACCAATGAGCTAGACTAAAGCAAACTTTAACTTTCCCATCGATTACGCCATTTAACTGTTCCGCTTTCTGCTAGTATCCAACGACGACAGGGTATATTTTCCCGCCAATGGGATTGATCTGAGCGCACGATTGCATACTTATAAGCGATCGCTCCTCCAGCGCTTTCATTAAAGGGGATTTCACCAAACCAAGTATTCTGGTTAATATATTCAAGGGGATAGGCTTTCTCCATGTCCCAATTCCCTAATTCAGGACAGTCTCCTGTGACAACAACTATTTCCCCTGGTTTTGTCTGTATGCCATTAAGTTGTACACGCACCACTATCTGCCCTGTTACCAATTCACCTTGATGACTGAGGACAAGGCACTCATTTGTATTAAGAGACAAGCCAGAAATACGTCCATCGATCACAGAAATTGAGCGCCCTGTTATTACACATTGATAGTCAGCATCGGGTAATTCTGTATTGCCAATATCAATCATTGCGTCGCCTCCTTTATTGATTACCACTAAACAGCGAGAATCTCGATAACGGCGCAAAAATACATAAATATTTTCAGAAAGATATTTTTGTTGCTGACTTCCTAATGAAATAGCGGGATTAGTTCGTCTTAACTTAGATAATTTCCCAATCATCTGATATAAATCTGTTTCCGTATCCCAATGATCCATCATCGGGCGATTATAGGGGTCATTTCCCCAATTGCCATCATTGTGTAAATATTGCTCTGTGCCGTAGTAAATACAAGGAATACCCCGACAGGTTAAAATTAAAGCCATTGCTAACCTTAACTTATACCAATCGCTGTTTAAGCTCAGAAAACGGGGCATATCATGGTTATCAATAAAGGTAATTAACTCAGTAGCGCTGTTGTAGAAATGATCACAGTCAAAAATGCCTTGAATCCCATAAAAGCCACCACGGTTAAGTGCGATCGCATCTCGGATTGCACTACAAAGGCCAAAATCCACAATCGACATTCCTGTATCATTGGCAAATTTAGCTGATCGATTATCATTGGGGTTACTAAATCCCCATTCACCAAAGGCAAATAAATCAGGTTTATGGGTTTTTAAATCCGTTAAAAACTCTTGCCAAAACCAGACAGGCATGTGTTTAACCGTATCAATTCTAAGAGCATCAACTCCCTTATCTAACCATTGTTTAATCGCTGTTTTAATGTAATGGCGATAGTCAGCATTACTTTCATTAAAGGTTGCTAATCCTAGCATTTCATAGTATAATAATTGATACTCATCATCCCAATCAGTAATACTAGGGTTATGGTGATACCAGCCATTTTGATCATCATAAAAATCAGCAATTAACGTACCATCATCATATAGTTTACCTTTCTGTCCATTAATATCTGGGCTGCTATGATTGCAAACAATATCTAAAATAAGTTTCATCCCTCGTTTTTGCATTTCTGCTACCAAGCGATCAAACACTGTTTCTTGATAAAGAGAATTGGGTTCTCCCTTGGCAATAAAACGGGAATTAATTCGTTTAAAATCCCTCGTCCAATAACCGTGCATTGCTGCACTTTCTCCCATTTCTTCCACCTGTTCAAATAAAGGAGATAACCAGATAGCTGTTACCCCTAAATCTTTCAGATAATCTAACTTATTGATCACACCTTGAAGATCCCCACCCCAATATTTTCCCCAATGTTGACGACTGGGATCATATAAGTGAGGGTTGGGTCCCTCATCATTATTGGTATCCCCATCTTGGAAGCGATCGACTACGATAAAATAGATAGTTTCTTGGCGAAATTCAATAGAACGAGTAAAAAAGAAATCAAATTCAGCTTGTTTTTCTGATTCATTTGAGGGAGTATGAAAACCAGCAGCAGCCCGTTGTGCGGAAGAGTTAGGAACAGAAATCATGAAAAGTTGCTTATATCCTAAAGATTTAGACGTTTATTAAAACTTACCCTAATTTTTTTAAGACAGCGTTAAGTTAAGGAAATTTTAGAGAATATTAATTAATACTTTAGAGTTTTAAGATAAATATACTAATTATTTAAACTGTAGGATGGGCTTTGCCCATTAAGGGACTTTAGCAATTATATTATATAGCAATCATTAAGGTAATAAAGTACAGAATTAACCGCTTTGAGGCAGGTATTAAGATCTGGTGGTGCAATACTGTTCGGTTAAGATTAATTTCGGTTGTTATAGCGAAGATTTTTCTCCCCCCTCTCCCCACACTCCCCTCTCTCCCACACCCAGATTTTTGTGATCCAAACAGTATTGTCTGGTG
>JBFRWQ010000218.1:0-7153 GCA_051439665.1 Microcystaceae cyanobacterium
TTTCGAGACATTTTAACCAAAGCGGGAGCAAGTATTGTTGATCAAATTCCTGATGATGAATATATTGATCTCTCACCAGAAGCTTTAAACAAAACAACTATTATCAAGTTAGTTAATAGTTATGAATCATGAATTATGAATTATGAATTATGAATTATGAATTATGAATTATGAATTAAAAAACTTACCATGTCATCTTCTGCTATGTCTATGAATTATAAATTATGAATTATAAATTATAAATTATGAATTATGAATTATGAATTAAAAAACTTACCATGTCATCTTCTGCTATGTCGATAGCATAGCCCCTTGGCAAGTTATCTGACAATTTCCAATGCCCACCTTTAAATTAATTTAAAGGCTAATAAAGGGCGTTCAATAAATTGAACTAGGCTTCCCTAAATTTATAATCAGCCCTAAAACTTAATAGCTCTTTTTTAATTGATAGTGTGTAGTTTAAAATTAACTATTAACTATTAACTATTAACTATTAACTATAACTGATTTAACCATGTTTCTACATCTGTTTGATCGGTAAAATCAAATAGCGCTTCTCCTAAGCTTTCTAATTGTTCTTGTGATAAGGTACGAAGGCGAGCGCTTATTGAAGAATCAACTGTGCCAAAGCGCTTGTTTAAGAGACGAAAAAGAAATTGAAAAGCTTCTTGTTGTGTTCCTTTTTGGAAAATGTCTTGATAGATAACTGACTCTTTCATCGTATCCTCCTTTAAAAATTGATAGATTAAATCTTTGCTAAATCTTAACCCTGCTAAGATCTCTGTGTAAGTAGCAATATTTTGTTTAGTGGGTTCATCTGGTATTGTAGCAAAGCGCTGTCCAATTTGGGATAATAAGTTATTAGGTGAATTGGTTATAGTTTTATCTCAATGATCAATAGTTTCTATAAACTTGATCATGACTACCAATATCAACTAACAAAATGACTATTGCCAAATCTTCTCCGTCTTCAGACAAACTAAAAATAATTCGACAATCGTAAGTAACAGAACAAGACCATAAATCCCCTAAATTACCACTTAACTTGTGAGATTTCAACGAAGGTGTAAATGGATCTTTTGCTAATTGACTGAGTACATCAAAGATTTTAGGTTTTAGCTGATGATTTTTCTTAGTAAGCTTTTTAAATGAACGCTTAAACCCCTCGCTCCATATTAAATCCATTATCAATCCTCATTCAAATCAGCAATTAAATCTTCTATTGTTCCCCTTTTCGCCTTACCTGTAGTGATTGCTTCTTTTAATTCTTGAAAATTAGCTAAGATTTCCTGTTCTCTTGTTTCAGATCTAGCTTTACTGAAAATTTCTAGTAATAAATCCTGCTCGTCTCCTGATAAACACTCAAAGGATTTGATCATTTCTTGTAAATTCATGGCTTTACCGCTTGAGTCCTGATAATGATTTATCCATTCCATTTTAACCCATTTCCCTAGTTGTTGGACAATTTCAGATACCCGCCTTGAAATTAATTTCAAGGCTAACAAATGGCGTTCAATAAATTGAACTATGGTTCTTCTAAATTGATGCTGATCAGCAAAACTTAATAGCTCTTTGATAGTTGATAGTGTCTAGTTTAAAACTTAACTATTAACTATCAACTATAAAGATGAAAAGAAGACAATCTGTAACTGCTCACTGGTTACTGGTCACTGAAATGACTACATAACGATCGCTCCAAAATCAGCTAATACTCTGGCGTGATTGCGCAATAATCCCAATAAATTAAGGCGATTTTCCTTAACTTGCTCATCTTCGGCCATCACTAAAACACTGTCTTCCCCATCAAAAAATTGACTGACGGTTGGTGCGATCGCACTTAATCCTTCCACCAATAACTGATAGTTTCGTTCCCCTTGTGCTGCTTCGGTTTGGGGTAATAACTGCACTAATCCCTCATAAAAAGCCTTTTCTGATGACTTTTCCCATAAATATGCCTTAATTAACCCTGCAGGATCTAAAATTTCCAGATCCAGATCCCCTTTCACACTGAGACGGGCTGAACGATTGACAGTTGCATAAATTTGTTCTAATTGCCCATTCTGACGGATTTTTTGTAGGAATTGCGCCCGATCTTGCACATCTAATATATCTTCTAGCGCTCGTTTTGTATAGATCGGATCATTCTCCCCTAACACCGCATTCACTAAGTCATAATCAATCTTTAACTCCTCTTGTAAAAGGGTTTGCAAGCGCTGTATAAAAAACTGAGATAGAGCATCAAAGGGAGATTCTTTTTCAGGATGAGCCGTAACAAAATCTTGGCTTGCTTGTGCCAATAATTGCTTTAGATTAATCCCTAATTGACTATTCCAACTAATACTAATAATCGCATTGGCCGCCCGACGAAGCGCAAAAGGATCAGATGAACCAGTGGGGATCATGCCTAAGCCAAAAATAGAAACAAGGGTATCAATGCGATCGGCAATTCCCACCACTTGTCCAGTGAGAGAATCTGGTAGCATATCATCCGCCGTGCGAGGTAAATAATGTTCAAAGATACCTTGAGCTACTTGAGGTGATTCTCCACTGACTAATGCGTATTTTTGACCCATTACTCCTTGTAATTCAGGAAACTCATAGACCATTTGGGTCACTAAATCTGCTTTACAGAGCATCGCTGTACTTTCAATATCACTCCGATTTTGGTCATCAAGATCCAATTGTTCAGCAATTTGTGACGCTATTTCCATAATACGGTCAACTTTATCCCGCATGGTTCCCAATTCTTCTTGGAAGGTAACGGTTTCTAACTGAGGAAGATAACTATCAAGATGTTCATCACAGTCTGCTTTGTAGAAAAATTGTCCATCTGCGAGTCTCGCACGAACTACCCGTTCATTTCCGGCGGCGATAATCTCTGCTTTGTTGGGATCACCGTTAGAAATGGTAATAAAATTGGCTAATAATTCTTTTTGCTCATTTCTCAGGGGAAAATATCGCTGATGCTTAACCATCACTGTAGTTGTTACTTCAGGGGGAAGGGAAAGAAAAGACTGGTCAAATTTACCGACAATTGCGGTGGGGTATTCGACTAAGTTAATGACTTCTGAGAGTAAATCAGGGAATATATCGGCTTTCCCCTTTTCTTTGGCCTCTATATCCTCAATTTGAGCCTCAATCATTTCCTTTCTTTCGCTTTGATCTACGATTACTGAGCCAGACTTTAAGAGACTGAGATAATCTGAAGCAGTGGGTAAAGAAATGGGGTCAGGGGATAGGATACGATGACCATAGGAAATGCGATCGCTGTTGAGGGTGGTTGAGCCATTGACCCATTCTAGGGGCAGTACAGTATCATCGAGTAAGGCGACTAACCAGCGAATGGGACGAGGAAAACGTAAGTCTCCGTCTCCCCAACGCATAAAGCGTCGTCCTTCTAGGCCGTTAACCCATTGAGGGGTAAGTTCCGTTAGGATATCTTTAATCTCTCTTCCGACGATGGTTTTCTGCACAAAAATGAAGTCACCTTTATTCGTCTCTCGAATTTGAAAGTCTTCTAAGTTAACCCCTTGTTTACGGGCAAATCCTTCTGCTGCTTTGGTTGGTTCTCCATTTTTAAACGCTGCTTTAACGGGAGGTCCTTTTATCTCCTCTTCTCGATCTGCTTGTTTGTCGGGAAGTCCCTCAATGATCACCGCTAAACGACGGGGAGTTCCATAGACTTCAAAACGACTAGGGGAAAGATATTGTTCTGAGAGGGTTTTGGGGATGGCCTGTTTCCATTGAGCGATCGCACTATCGAGAAAATCGGCTGGTAATTCTTCTGTCCCAATTTCGAGGAGAAAGGTTGGCATAATTTACTGATTCTTCTATGATTTTTACCCGTTATCTTAGTTTAACTGTTTTTGAGCGCTACTATGAAACTTTTTCAAATATATCTTTGACCAATTTCCTCTCCTTGAGGACTTCCCCAGTTAAATTCCTCGCTTTTTTCAATTTCACTGGCTGATCATTCACCTACAACTATTTTAAATATTCAGATGAAGCAACAGCTTCTATTAATTCATAATGTAATAACATTAATTGATTCGTTGATCAGGTTTCCATTGCCTAAGTCGTCATTATTAGACAATTCAACTTCAAACATTTTGCCATCATACTCCATGACAATTGTTTCGACTTGTCCTTTAGATAAGATGATCAAAATATAATTTTTTCGATTTTCAAGCTACTTACTTTCAGACGATAGTAACTGGTTATTGGTTACTGGTCACTGAAATTACGAGCTTTAGTCACCCAACCGCTAATTTCGTCTCTGTCTAAGCGATAACTGAGGGGATGGGCAATTAAACGGGCAGTACTGTCAAACAGTACATCAATTTCTACTAAACCATTTTCTTTTAAGGTACGACCAGTGGAAACCAGATCAACAATGGCCTCAGACATCCCTGTAATGGGTCCTAATTCGACTGAACCATAGAGAGGAATAATTTCTACAGGTAAATCTAATTTTTTGAAATAATCTTTGGCACAATTGACAAATTTTGAAGCCACACGACCATTAGGGGGTAAATCCACAGGTCTTTGGTAGGGACTCGATGCAGGAACTGCGACTGACATCCGACAATAACCAAATTTAAGGTCAGCTAAATTGGCGACTTGGGCTGTTTTCTCTAATAAAACATCGTAACCGACAATTCCTAACTGAGCTTGACCATATTCAACGTAAATGGGGACATCCTGCGCTCTAACTAATAGCGCTTTAGCCGTATGGGTGGGGTCAATAATTTGTAATTGACGGTTACTACTATCGAGAAATCCCTGAAAATCTAGGCCAAGGGTTTGAAATAATTTAATACTGTCTTTTAAGAGTGCGCCTTTCGGTAATGCGATAGTTAACATAGGATTAGTACCAGTTAGAGTCAGCGTCTAGAAGATGTTCCCCAAAATATTGTAACCTTTGTTGGAGTGAACGTAGAAGGAAGAATTTAGAATTTAGCATGACAACCCTTAAGATCAAAGGCATTGAGTTGTTTAATAGTTTCAAGCTTCATCTTTCAGGCGATAGTAACTGTTTACTGATTACTGGTTACTGTTGACTGAAAAGACACTTTTTCAACTGACCCCTCCATTGCCCCAACTTTGGTTATGATTGCGTAGAATCAAAACAATTGTCAATCAATGTCGTTAAGCATCATTCAAGGACAGATTAGCTATGTTAAGCAAATTTTATGGAACTTCTGCAGGAATCTTAGGACTATTAGGCACATTTTTCGCTGTTTCTCCCTCAACTTATGCCCAATCTCTTAATTTTCTTTGTCAGGCTGATGGTAGCGGTATCCCTACTACCTATGCTGAGACCCCAGATGGTTATATTCCTGTTTTTAAATGGACTTCTACTTACTTTCAACGTTCCTACACCCCAGAGCGCCGTTGTCAGGAAGTAAGCGATCGCATGAACCGTTTTGCTGCATCCAATAGCCTAGATTATCTCACCAGTGGCAGAGTCAACCGTCAGCCTGTTATCTGTGCAGGGACTAATTGTAGCAGTAGTAATGTTCTAGTTACCCTCAAACCAGGACAAAATCCCTCTCAAGTCCTACAAGAAATTGAAGCTAACCGTTCTGGTGCGGGGGGTCCTTCATTCCAACTAGCAGGTAGTTCTAGTTCTTCTAATTCTAGTTCTCTTTCCCGTAATGCAGATGGGACTGTCACCCTCAATTTAAACCGTTATTTAGAAAGCGCTGCTCCTGAAACGGCGGATAATGCTAATTCAGACCAAGATTCTCCCTTTAAACCCTCTCCTGGTATGGTAAAGCCTGACTATGAGGATCCAACTGCTCCTCGTATTTGGTAATATAACACAAATAATTTTCCTGATCTGTAGGGGCGCATGGCTTGCGCCCACACACACATAAGGCTTACACCCAAACACATAAGGCTTGCGCCCACACACACACAAGGGCTTGCGCCCACATACACAAGGCTTGCACCCACACACATAAGGGCTTGCACCCAAACACACAAGGGCTTACACCAACTATAGCAGTGAACAGTTAGTAGGAGGAAATGGGGAATGAAAGGAAGAATTCTAGAAATTAGCTGTCTTATTGGTCTGTTAGTCGTCCATCAATCTCTAGCGACAGAAGAACCCCTACATTATGAGAGTGATTTTCCCACACCTGTTCTTTCTCCTACCCTTCCTGCTTCCTCTGAATTAGAAGACGCTATCTATCAAAAAGCAGCCGCTGTCACGGTTAAGGTAATGTCAGGCTCAACAGGTGGATCAGGGGTATTAATTAGGCAACAGGGGTCAACCTATTGGGTACTAACTAACCATCATGTCCTAATCTTTGGTCAATCTCAGCAAAACTATCAGATTATCACCCCTGATGGACAAATTTATCCCGCTAAGGTGATTATTGATGATCAAAATGAACAAGATTTAGCAATTTTAGCCTTTAATAGTCCCCTTTCTTATAAAATTGCCACCTTATCACCTCCTGATGCCATGACCCAAGGAGAAGAAGTCTTTGCTGCTGGATTTCCTAGCGAAATGGAAATAGGAAACAGAGGACATTCTTTACACCTCAGTCAAGGAACAATTGGCCTATTTAGTACACAACCCTTTGGGGGAGGTTATCAAATTGGTTATACCAGTCGGGTAAGAAAAGGAATGAGTGGGGGACCTTTGTTTAACCGTCAGGGGGAGATTATTGGTCTTAATGGCATACATAAATACCCACTTTGGGGCAACCCTTATGTATTTGTTGACGGTTCACGAGCTAATTCTGCACAAAAACAACAAATGAGCCAATATAGTTGGGCAATTCCTGTTGCAATATTGCAGCAGTGGTTGAGAGATCATAATAAACTATGATATTGATAAGACATTTGGCTCTCCTGAATTTATTTTGATAAGCAAAAATTATACATCGTAGGATGGGTTAGGCACAGCGATAACTTAGAGGAAAAGTTGATAATTTTTGATTTGTGCCTTAACCCAACACAGGCTAATTGCATGATTTTATACGATCTCCACCATCGTCTCGAAAGAGCCAAACTATCAACAACAACATTGTCATTTATCTTAACACCTTAAAATGTCAAGAACTTAAGCTTTCAAAAGAACATAATTATGTAGGGAATAATCCTTTTATAGAGCGCAATATCAAGAAGGGAAGTACACGAT
>JBFRWQ010000219.1:0-7352 GCA_051439665.1 Microcystaceae cyanobacterium
AATGAGGAAATATTCCCCTATAATGGGTCGTTTGATTTTGAGGAAGAAGAAATTGATGTTGCATTTAAAGAAATTACAAGGGATACGGCTAGTTTTACTGATCTCAAGCGCAAATTAACAGTGAGTACCCACTACACACACCATTATTCTACCCTTGTGTTTTGGACAGTTAAAGGAAAAGACTATATCTGCATAGAACCTTGGACAGCACCTAGAAATTCCCTCAATACTGGCGAAAAACAGATATATTTAGAGCCAGGAGAGAGTATAGAGACAGTGGTTACTTTGTCAGCGATCGCCGCCAAATAAAACAACAAAAAAAACTTGCACTTTCTTTTTGAAACTGTTATAGTTGTTTATTGTGTGAAGAAACCACATCGGGTCGCTAGCTCAGCGGTAGAGCACTCGGCTTTTAACCGATTGGTCCAGAGTTCGAATCTCTGGCGACCCATAATTTAGGATCGTAGTGATCTGCACATCCACTAATTAGGTACTTCTGTGCTCATATTGTTGTTGCAGTTTAATAAATTCAATTAGTGTTGTGTTAGAATTGAATAACTATTCACACATTAAAGATCGCTTTTCCTAATCCCTACAGGAATGAGGGTTAAATGAATAAAATTGATTTAGTAACTAAAAAAATGCAATTTTTATCCCCTGCTCAACAAGATCAGGTGGTAGATTTTGTGGAGTTTTTAATTGCAAAATATCAGCCAGAAAATCCTAAAAAATCGGCTGAACAAAAAGCGACTGAACGAATAAAGGATCTTGATGATCCTGATAATCCTGATAAGTGGGAAACTGTCATTGATATTGATGATGAAATTGATGAAGATGCTTTAGAGGAGTGGTTAGAAAAACGTGGTTACAAAAAGGTATCAAATCAAACTGCATAAATTATTCTCTCAGGAGGATTTATCAAGTTTACCCTCTAAATTAAAAGGGGATTTTTCCAAATATCAACAAGTATTATCCCTTGATCCTTATCAAACGAGAGGGATTCCTAGTCATAATTTGACAGGTAAATTGAAAGGCTATCGAGCGTTAGAAATTGATGAAAATGGGGTTAGTTATCGTTTAGTTTATCGCATTTATGAAAAACCTGTTCCTAAACGGGTCTTCATTCTTAGTTTTGCAGAACATGATCTCGCTTATGAAAAAGCGAAGGAAAGAAAGCAATAATTAGGATATTGTTGTAATCTATTAGCGAATAGAATAAAATAGAGTTTATTGGTCAATCTATGAATACTCAAGATAAGTTGATAGGGTAAGTTACATGACAATTTCTCCATTTCTATCAATAAGATGGTCTTCATCGTTAATTTTAACCCAAGCTAACCCTTCTTTAAATTCAAAAGCACCATCATACTGACAAGGAATAACTAATTCTCCATCTTCATTAATAAACCCGCATTTTTCTCCTTTTTTAACTGCTGCTAATCCATCTGAAAGTGGAGAGATATGATCATATTGATCAAAGTCGATAAAAATTTGTCCATCAAGATCCATAACTCCGCACTTATCCTCTTTCTGTAATATAATTTTATCTTTTGAGAATATGCACATCTGCCAACTAAATTGACAAGGAAGAATCCAGTTTCCATCTAAGTCTATTAAACCAGCTAGATTATTTTGAAATATCATAATTCTGTCTTGCAATAAAAGTTTTTTGTCATTTTCATAAAAATTCCAATAATTATCATTATTTTGGATAAATTTACAATCAGTTAATGGAAAAAGAAAGTGACCATTAATGTCAATTATTCCTTGTTTACCTTCTTTCTTAATAATTGCTACTTTCTCAGTCAGCATCATTATGCTATCAAACTCACAAGGAATTATTTGTTGAGTTTTCGTATTAATTAAGCCCATATTCCAATTGCCAATCTCTCTTTTTGTATTTTTAAAGAACATTAATATTTTTATTTCAGGAAATGGATTATAAGTTTCCAGATATTTCTTAATAGTTGCAGGAGAAATATTATCAAATTCAAAAGGAATAATCACTTGACCTTGAGTATTAATTAACCTTGCTTTGTTTTCATGATTGCTTTTAACAGCGATTATAGCTAAACCTCCATGAAATTTATTATGACCATCAATATCTAAATCAAGAGAAGCGGCTACATTACCTCTGGTATTTATTATCATCCATGTTTCATCTTTTTTGACAAATGCTAATCCTTCAGAAAAATCATCTGCATAATCAAATTGATAAGGAATGACTAAACGCCTTTCCATCAGCATTCATTAAAGCTTCTTTATCATTTCTTCTAAGACTAATAAAGCCATTATTCCATAATCTCAAATCAAATTCACCTTCAAACTCACAAGGAACAATTAGTTGACCTTTATGAAGGTTATAAATTCCATACTTATTATCATTTTTTACTTCTATCAATCCCCATTCTTCAAGTTTACTGCCATAAGTAATACAATCATCAAACTCACAAGGAATAATTAGTTGACCTTTATGAAGGTTATAAATTCCATACTTATTATCATTTTTTACTTTTATCAATCCCCCTTCTCCAAATTTAATATCATAAGGGTTACTTTTAAAATCATCAAACTCACAAGGAACAATAAGTTGACCTCGCTTATTAATAATTCCATATTTTCCATTTTTTATTACTTCCGCTAAATCTTCTGAAAATTTACCAAATTCATAAGCACGCTCATACTCAAAAGGAATAACCACCTTCCCATTACTAACAAAACCCCATTTACCCTTAAAAGGCATCGGAACTAATTTACCCGCTAACGGAGGTAAAGCAGAAACAGAAGCAACCTTAACTTGAGGAGAAGACACAACCGAAACCGACTTTTGCGGCGGTAAAACCGTCTCATTAAATACCTTTAAAGCTTCCTCTCCATCCCGATAACGTTGTCGCCAATCATAACGCACCATTTGACTCAAAAAATCCTTTAACTTATCACTCACCGAAACCAAATCACGCCAAACAATTTCCCCCTCATTATCCTCCTCAAAATCCTCTGGATATATCCCCGTTAATGCTTGAATAGCAGTCACTCCCAACGCATATAAATCACTGCTAAATCTTGGTTTTCCCATTGCTTGCTCACTGGGCATATATCCCATTGTACCTACAGATACCGTCTTACTCGTTAACCCTCTTTGCGTCACCCGAAAGGTACTGACTTGTTTAACAACCCCAAAATCAATTAAGACCAAACTCTTATCTTGACGACGCATAATATTCGGCGGTTTAATATCACGATGAATCACCTTTTCTTGATGCACATAAGCCAAAATAGGCAGCATTTGACGCAATAAATTTAACACATATCCCTGACCTTGTTGCTGTCCAATGATTAACTCTTTACTTAAATCTTGTCCCTCAATATACTCTTGAATCAGATAAAACTGATTTCCTTCCTGAAAATAAGCATACAATCTCGGAATATTCGGCTGATTTTCTCCTAAATTATAGAGAACTTGCGCCTCTTGTTCAAATAATCGCTCAATCACAGGTTCAATCACCGCAGGTTGCAAACGCTTAACCACACATATCGGTTTAGGATTAATAGGGATATCTAAATCTTCTGCTAAAAAAGTCTCACCAATACCACCTTTACCGAGTTCTTGCGTAATTTTGTAGCGTTGACGAAGAATTTGACCAATCATAACTAACAGTGAACCATAAGCCTTTACCTTTATTATATCTGATCTTTCTTAGAGGAAATTGCTAAATATTTAAAACAAGAAACCATCCAACATCCCAAATTTATGACCAATGAAACCCTAGATCAAGCCAGAGCATTAAGAAAACAAGCACAATAATCATCAATTTTCCCTTGTCTCAAAAATTGAGACTACCCTAGCAGACATGAATCTCCCCACACTGCCCCATCTCCAGATTAAATTGCCGTAATCTGACAAATTAGATAAGATGCAGAAGATTGTGACTCATTGTGATTTTTATGATGAAATCGTCTAAATTGCTGGCCACAGTAGGTGTTGCCCTCTTACCACCTGCTTTAGTTATCCTTCCCCCCTCCCAAGCATGGGGGTTTAATCAATTTGATGTCTGTGTCGGACAGATGGTCAATAACGGCGTAAGCCCAGAAAAAGCAGGGACAGCTTGTGCAGATGCCCTAATTCCCAAAGAATTAAGCCGTTGCGTCTCCATGATTCGTGCCAAAACCGCCATTGAACCTGATGATGCCCTAACTGCCTGTTATCGTGTTAGAAGACCCATTGATTTAGCTCATTGTGTAATTGATATTGACAGAGCGCTACTTAACAGTCAATCTACGGCTGTAGTTACAGAACCAGAGTCTGAGGCAATTTCAGAAACAGGTGAATCGGAATCCGCCCCTACTCTCATCGAAGAAAATAGTAAAAACCAAATAAAAGAGCCCATTCTGAAAGCACAAGCGCCCTTTGAAGACAATACAATCAATCTAAATCGACAATCCCAATTTATTGCCAATGAAGATGATTCTCCTGTCTTAGTAGCCCTTGATAGTTGCCGCAGAAGTCTGTTACCAGGGCGTTATTCTGAATGTGTGACGGGATTAGGACGTAAAGCTAACCTATCCCCCATTGCAGCCATGAATACTTGCCTAGAAGCCCAAGCCTATCCCGCAGATATTTTTCCAGCCTATAACCCTGAGTAAAGCGCTCACTTGGCCAAAAGGAACAACCCTGCTATAAGATAAGACTTACTTTAAAGTAGCCATTTACACCTAAGCATCCAACAAGCACCTATGGACTCCTCCCTTAAACCTCGTCAACAATGGTTTAATCCTCGCTATCTAGAACTTCTCCAAATCCTGGTAGAACGTAACCTGAAAGGGCGCTATCGAGGCTCATTTTTGGGGGTTTATTGGTCGTTACTCCATCCTGTTTTGATGACAGGGGTTTATGCTGCTATTTTTGGGGCTGCTTTTGCGGAATACTATGACAATTCCACCCTTAAATACATTTTAGCCGCTTTTACTGGGCTAGTGGTCATTCATTTTTTCTCAGGGTCAACCAGCCAAGCTTTAAGCAGTGTGGTTAGTAATGGTGGATTACTCAATAAGGTAAAGTTGCCAGTTAGTCTCTTTCCCCTATCGATGATTCTGGCTAATGTCTTTCAGTTCAGTATAGGCGTTCTGCCTTTATTGGCCGTAGTGACATTAATCTCATCAAAGAATCTGCTCAATCTGTTAGCCTTACCTTTACCTGTGTTAGCTTTAACCCTTGTCTGTATGGGAATTGGTTTTTTAACCAGCAGTTTATACGTTTTCTTTAGGGATTTACCCTATTTTTACGAATTAATCACTTTTTTACTGTGGATAACCTCTCCAGTATTTTACCCGGCAGACATCGTACCCGAAAAAGTAAGACCATTTTTACTCCTCAATCCTCTAGCCCCTGTGATCGAAAGTCTGCGCCAAATTACTATCTCTGGTAACTTGCCTGATCTCTCTTTGATTGGACACGCTCTACTCAATGGCGTTATCATGCTAGTGCTAGGCTGGACTTGCTTTCGTGGGTGGCAAAAGCAATTTATGGACTTGCTCTAAACATTCATTAAGGTTAAATGACGGAAGTTATTAGGCTCAATCAAGTATCTCTATGGCGACGGACTCAGGAAGAATTTACTTACGACCTGAAGAAGACCATTCTTGCCTTATTAGAGGGCAAATATCGTGAACCCTCCCGTAAGCTAATTCTCGATCAACTCGATTTGACCATTTATGCTGGGGAAAAAGTAGGAATTATTGGCTCAAATGGCTCAGGGAAATCGACTTTACTCAAGGTAATTTGTGGAATTTTACAGCCAACGTCTGGCAACCTTTGGGTAAAAGGAGAGATTGCCCCTTTAATAGAATTGGGGGCAGGGTTTGACGATGATTTACCCGTTGTTGATAATATTATTCTCTGTGGCGTGATGTTGGGCTTTCCTCGCCAAGAAATGAAGCAGCGCATTGGCTCAATCTTAGAGTTTGCTGAATTAGAAGACTATGCTCAAGCACCTGTTAAATCCCTATCTTCGGGGATGAAAGCACGATTAGGGTTTTCCATTGCCACAGATGTTTGTCCCGATATTCTGATTTTAGATGAAGTTCTCTCAGTGGGGGATGAAAGCTTTAAATATAAGAGTCAAAAACGGATGGATAGCCTCTGGGATCATCAAACGACGATTTTGGTGGTTTCTCATGATTTAAAGTTTATTCGCAAGTCTTGCGATCGTGTCATTTGGCTAGATCGTGGTAAAATTCGCTTTGTTGGTAACGCAGGGGATGCGATCGACCAATACCTAAGTTCCGTACAGCACGAAATTGCCGTTGATTTACAGCCAAATATCGTATGAAAATTTTAATCACAGGGGGAGCCGGTTATATTGGCTCTGTTTTAACACCTATCCTGCTTGCTAAGGGCTATGAAGTCACTATCTTAGACAGTTTTATGTTCCGTCAAACCAGTTTAGCGGACTGTTGCCAATATGATACCTTTAATGTGGTACGGGGTGATTGCCGTGATCAAGGGTTGATGAAGGAACTCCTCAAGGACGCAGATTATATTATTCCTTTGGCTGCCTTGGTGGGAGCGCCCCTCTGTAGTCGAGATGAGATAGGGACTCGTACCATTAACCAAGAAGCAGTAGAAATGATCTGTCGTTTAGCTAGTCCTGAGCAACGCATTTTAATGCCTATTACCAACAGTGGTTATGGAATTGGTGAAGCGGGCAAATATTGTACAGAAGAGTCTCCTTTACGCCCTATTTCCCTCTATGGAGTGACCAAAGTAGAAGCAGAAAAGGCAGTATTAGCACGGGAGAATAGCATTACTTTTCGTCTCGCTACCGTGTTCGGAATGTCTCCTCGAATGCGTACTGATTTACTGGTCAATGATTTTGTCTATCGTGCGGTGTATGATCGAGCCGTGGTTATTTTTGAAGGTCATTTTAAACGCAATTATATTCATATTCGAGATGTGGCTAAGGTTTTTGTCCACGGTATTGAGAATTTTGAGCAGATGAAAGGGAAACCCTATAATGTGGGTCTAGAAGATGCTAATTTATCTAAGTTAGAACTTTGTGCTGAGATCAAGAAGTATTTACCTAAATTTGTCTATTTAGAAGCGCCGATTGGAGAAGACCCAGATAAAAGGGATTATATTGTCTCTAATCAGCGTATTTTAAGTACAGGGTATGAACCAGAATGGCCACTGAGTCGGGGGATTCGGGAGTTAATTAAAGGTTATACTATCCTGCGCAATAGTATTTACTCTAATATTTAATGAGATTTCTGATCGATCAGAAAAACTGAACATTAGTATGATAATTTATGCATTATAGTAATACATAAAAGGCAGAGGGCAGGAGGTAGGGGGC
>JBFRWQ010000220.1:0-8209 GCA_051439665.1 Microcystaceae cyanobacterium
CCAAAGGCACGAGGTGTTGCACTCCCCGATCCATTATCAGGGTTATTTGGATTGTTAATATTTTCTGATGATTGGGTAGCATTGATACTAGCTGCTGTTATGACCGCAAACGCACTATCATCATTGATCGCAGCTAGGTCATCAGTTATATCGCTTAGATCGTAGCTAAATAAGGATATTTGATTATGGAAGATGCCTTGTCCTGTATCAGTTCCATCTAACCCTGTTGCTAGGAATCCACCGTTATTATCTCTTAGTGTGCCACACGATGTACCGCCAAACCGACTATCCACGTAACAATTAGCACTTGGAGTAATTGTGTAGGACTGAATGTTAATTGCTTGGGCTGCGGAAGTATTAATAGTGATGACCCCTAAAGCCAAACTACTTGTAAGGGTTGCTGAAGACCAAAAAGATTTCATAATACTAAACCTCATACGAAAGATACAACTCTGATACTAAAAAACAAATGTTTTAAAAGGATTTTAAATTTAAGCAACTGATTGCTTAGTCTCTGGACTATTTGGGTCAAATCACGGTTGACGGAGCAGCACTAGCCATTATAACGATAATGGTAAGTAGGTAAATATTTTTTTACATTTTCATTATATTATCTAAAGTAAAATTTACAAGTCTTAAAATAACCCAATATTATTTTACAGTAGTTGTCGTTGAGTAAAGATTATTGGGCTTTTCAGAGAAGGGAGTCAACAAACAGTTACCATAGCTTAACACAAGCTTAATGAAAAATTTATGTTTTGTCGTGTTTTAAAAAAAAGTATAATAGTGAGGCTCAAAATTAATCGTAAAAGCAGTGATAGAACGTTACACCCTACCCGAAATGGGCAAGCTCTGGACAGATGAGTACAAATTACAAACGTGGCTGCAAGTGGAAATTGCCGTTTGTGAAGCCCAAGGGGAACTGGGCTATATTCCCCAAGAAGCCGTGACCGAAATCAAAGCTAAGGCTAATTTTGACCGTCAACGGGTCTTAGAAATTGAAAAAGAAGTGCGCCATGATGTCATTGCTTTTCTCACTAATGTCAATGAATATGTGGGAGACGCAGGACGCTACATTCATTTGGGGTTAACCAGTTCTGATGTCCTAGATACAGCCCTAGCGCTTCAATTAGTAGGGAGTCTTAATCTAATCTTGGAGCGCCTCGAAGATTTGATCCAAGCGCTTCGTTATCAAGCCCAACAGCATCGCAATACAGTGATGGTTGGTAGGTCTCATGGTATTCATGCTGAACCTATTACCTTTGGCTTTAAGTTGGCGGGTTGGTTGGCGGAAGTGCTGCGCAGCCGCGATCGCTTAATTCAACTACGTCGCACTATTTCAGTGGGTAAAATCTCAGGGGCGGTGGGAACTTACGCTAATATTGACCCTAAAGTAGAGGCGTTAGCTTGTCAAAAATTGGGTTTAGATCCTGATACGGCTTCAACACAGGTAATTTCTCGTGACAGACACGCTGATTATGTGCAGCAGTTGGCCTTATTAGGCGCTTCTTTGGAACGGTTTGCCGTCGAAATTCGCAATTTACAACGGACAGATGTATTGGAAGTAGAGGAATTCTTTGCTAAAGGTCAAAAAGGTTCATCTGCTATGCCCCATAAGCGAAATCCTATTCGTTCTGAGCGCTTAACGGGAATGGCTCGTCTGATTCGGGGTCATGCGATCGCAGCTTTGGAAAATGTCGCGCTTTGGCATGAACGGGATATTTCCCATAGTTCGGTGGAACGCATAATGTTTCCCGATGCTTGTATTTTGACCCATTTTATGATCAAGGAAACCACCGATTTAGTGAAGAATTTGTTAGTGTATCCTGACAATATGGCACGCAATATGAATATTTATGGAGGGGTTATTTTTAGTCAACGGGTGTTATTGACCTTAGTTGAAAAAGGGATGAGTCGGGAAAGTGCTTATCAGGTGGTACAAGGGTGCGCCCATCAAGCGTGGAATACCCCAGATGGCAATTTTCGGGTGCTAATTGAACAAGATACCCAAGTGACACAATATCTTTCTTCTGAAGAAATTGAGGCTTGTTTTGATCCTAAGCAACATTTGAGCAATTTAGAGGTGATTTATCAGCGCTTGGATATTTAAACTTATATATAGTAGGATGGGTTAGACACAGCGATAACTTTAGAGGAAAAGTTGATAATTCTTGATTTGTGCTGTAACCCATCACAGGCTAATTATTTTGTTTTCTGTATTGCCTACTATCGTGTTGGGATCGCCAACTGTTCATGTTCACTGCTATAGCAATCAGTAATGATATGTGAAAAGCTAGAACATACTAGGACATAATAGTATTATGTCCCGACAAATACACCCTCGTAGGGATTTAACCGTGTTAAATCCTGCCCCTAATTTTCTCACAACCGAAACCTGATTGCTATATAGCTTTAGGTTTTAGCCTTTCAATAATTTCTGTTACGGAGATTTTATAATGAGCACAGAAAAGCTAATTGTGAAAAACTTTTTGAATTTAGAAGATATTGAACTTGACCTAAAAAAAATTAATATTATTATTGGTCGTCAAGCAGAAGGTAAAAGTATTTTAGCTAAGTTAGTTTATTTTTTTAGAAATTTTTTCGTTGAGTATCGTAATTCTGTCATTTTTAACCACAATAAACGAGAATTTGACAAAAAACTGAGAGATAACTTTCAGCAAATATTCCCTAGATATGCTTGGAAAGAACAAGATTTTAAAATAATTTACAATTTTGAACAATTTTCGATTGAGCTTTATAATAAAGTATCATCTAATAATCGTCATAGATTCACGTTAAGCTATTCTGAAGAATTATCCAAAGTAAGACGTAGTTTGTGCAAAGTTTGGCAAAAACAGTTAGAAAGCAACCCAGCCCAAGAAATTCAAGCTAGTTTCCAAGAAGTGACCGATCTTTTACACAAACATCTCTTTCATCATGATGAAAAACTCAAGATTGATAACCCTGTTTTTATGCCAGCAGGTCGTTCATTTTTTGCTAATGTGGAATCGAATATTTTTTCTTTTTTGCTCTCTAATGTTTCTCTTGACTACTTTATTAAAGATTTTGGTTCAGATTACGAATTTGTTAAAAAAGTCTATCAATATAGAGAAGAATTTAATTCATCTCACTATAAAAAATTGAACGAGATTATTAATAATATACTAGCTGGAACATACGTTCAACAAAAAGGTGAAGACTATATTTCTACTAGAAAAGATGGAAGAAAAATTCATATTGCCAATGCTTCATCGGGGCAACAGGAATTTTTGCCTATGGCAATTATTTTATCAGTTATTCCTTTTGTAACTATATCTAAACTTACAAATCATATATTTTTTATTGAAGAACCTGAAGCTCATCTATTTCCTAAATCTCAAAAGATAATTATTGATCTGATAGCATTTATTTTTAATGTAACAGACAAAAATAATCGCTTTTTTATAACTACTCATACACCTTACGTATTAACAGCATTTAATAATTTAATTCAAGCAGGAAACACATTAAAAGCTATTCAAAAAAGAGATGATTCTCCAGAAAAGCTGAAGCAACTATATTCCATTGTTCCTAAAGAACAAATATTAGATCTTGAAGATATTGGTGCTTATTTACTAGAAAATGGTCAAGTCACAAGTATTATTGATCCTGAAAATAAAATTATTGATGCTCAGATTATTGATGAGGTTTCCAACCAGATTTTTGATACTTTCCAGCAGTTAGTTGACTTAGAAATTGAGGATTAAGATTAAATGAATTGGGAAGAATGCTCAGAAAAAACCAATCAAAAGATCATTTGCTTAAAAGATCCTAAAGGTGGAAAGAGTAAATTTTATTTACAAAATGATAGTCAAATTGAAGTAATTAAAGTAAAAGTTGATGGCTGTTTAAAAATTCAGGGAAAAAGATGTGATTATTTGATTAAGATAGATCAACCGATCATAGAAATTTATATAGAGTTAAAAGGATCTAGGGTTCAAGACGCTTTAGGGCAAATTGAAAACACAATCAAACAAATTTCTCATGACCCATATAGAACGGTTAAACTTTGTTATATTATCCATACTCGGTGTCCTCAAAGCACAGATCTTCAGAAAATCATTAAGCAATGTACCTTAAGATTTAGGAAAGAATATAACGCACGTTTATTAATTAAAAAGTCAGGTTTTAAAGAGAAACTGACAAATCTTTATTAGACTTCTCCAGAAATCAGGTACTTAAGCCTGAATGACTGGGAAAAAATATTAATTGTGGGAGATGTCTATCTTTTAGCTTTAAAAAATTATCCTGTAGATTAAAGGTAAGGGCTAAAGCCCAACAACGCCTAATCTTTGCCTAATTCCAACGAGCGCTCTTTAGCAGCCCACACTGCTTCAATTAAGGCTGATCGAAACCTTGCTTTTTCTAACGCAGAAACCCCAGCAATTGTTGTTCCCCCTGGACTGGTTACTTTATCCTTTAATTGGGCGGGATGTAATCCTGATTCTGCGACTAAGGTTGCTGTTCCTAACACTGTCTGTAGCGCTAGTTGGTCAGCGATCGCTCTTGGCAGGCCAGCCCTTACCCCACCATCTGCTAATGCTTCGATCATAATGGCTACATAAGCAGGACCCGATCCTGATAATCCTGTTACCCCATCCATTAATTTTTCAGGAACGATCACCACTTCTCCCACCGCTTCAAACATCCCTTTGGCTAAGGTTAACTGAGTCTCTGTCACCATGTTTCCCGTTGCGATCGCTGTCATTCCCTGTCCCACCGTCGCAGGGGTATTGGGCATGACTCGGATCATGGGGCAGTTAATAAAGCTGTTCTCTAAGGTACTGAGGGTGACACCCGCCAAAATAGAAATAATTAGAGGTGAATTCTTCATCTCTAGAGATTCTACAACCATTGGTAAAATTTGCGGTTTAATGGCCAATAGCACTGTTGGCGCTTGATCGAAAACAGCTTGGTTATCAGCCGTTACATTAACTTGATAAGTTTGTGCCAAAAAATTACGTCGTTCCTCTTGAGGTTCAGAGACAACGACCGTTTCAGATTGATAGAGAGAGGTGCTAAGAAGGCGAGACAGAATTGCCTCTGCCATCACCCCTCCCCCAATAATTCCCAATGAGATAGACATGAATGCTATATAAAGGCAGAAAATCTAGTTGACTTTCTTGTTACTGAGCGAGTCGGCTTGGATCAACACCCCATGCAGCTACAGAAGCGCTGGGTTGAGGAGGCGCAACAGGAACCTCTCCATGATCATGACCACTACCTGTTAAGGTGCTAACTTTGACGCAACTGGGCGTAAACAAGAAAATACTCTCACCAATGCGCTCTTGATGCCCATCGATCGCATAAGTCCCCCCTGCAATAAAATCTACTGCTCTTTGCGCCTCTTCTGGATCCATTACATTAAGATTCAGCACAACCGACTTACGCTCCCTAAGCGTTTGAATTACTTGGGGCATTTCTTCAAAGGAGTGGGGTTCAACCACGACTACTTCGGCATTATTGTTGGTAATTCCAGGCATTCCAATCACGTTATTTCTTGGTGTAGTTGTTCCTACCCCAGTGTCAGGGGTGAGGTTTAAATCAGGCGCAGGGGAGCGACGGGGGGGGAGAGGGGACTCAATGGGGGGTTGGGGAGCAGGAGTAGAGTTTGTATCGTCTTGGTACTGTTCCCAGTCCATTTCTTCGTACTCCTCATCGTACTCGTCTTGTTCTGAAATACCGACAAAGTCCTTGAGCTTCGTTAAGATCATTGTGAATCAGTCCTATGCTAATCGAAAGTTATTTTATGGGGGAGAGTTCCCTCTCGTTTGTTATGGCAAGTGATTGGGTAAACATGACAAACCATTAAGGTTTGTTGCTACTCCATTGCCTTTTCGTTTTGCTTTGTGTTAAGGTACAGGTGAACTTAAAAAATTGAGTACCACAAGCAAATAAGCAATTATTCGGGAATTCCCTCTTCTAGTCGTCTAGGAAAAGGAATTAGTTCCCATCGAGTCAACCGAAAAAGTATCTAAATTTACCCAATAATCTTAAGCTATTAAGGATCAAATCTTAAGAAAAGTCAAAGTTTTTGTCAAGGTTTGTTGACTTTACTGGGAGTGATTAAAAGATTCAGTCAATTAATCATTTAGGAAAGCCTATGGATAGACTAGATCAATCTGAGGGGATCGAACAACCTGAGCGCTGAGGGGAGTGCTAGAAAATTGCGACCTAACCTCTCTTTTCTACTGTACGATAACAGGGTATCCTAAGAAAACATTCTACTATTAAACCAGCGAATCCCCCGAATATGGAGAACAAAAAGCCCGAATTTGCGATCGCCGCTCACTCTCTTCAATCTATTGTGACGGAACTACATAATTATTTTCGTGACCTGCAATCTTACTATAATATTGCCAAAGGCTCGTTAGTCAGTCAACTCGATCATGCAACGGATGAAGCGAAGATCGAAGAACTACAAAATGAAATCAAATTAGTCAACGAAAAGCTCCTTTATTTTCATGTCCTCAATAATTCCATTTCGACGGTAGATACGGTAGTACATACCCCGAAAATGATCGAAGAATTGAAAAACTGATTAATCCAAAGACAATTATGCTGTTACATCCTGCTGATACGGTTAAACTCTATCAAACCCACGGAGATCCTCAAACTTTCTCTGCCGGAGATGTCATCTTTAAAAATGGTGATCAAGGAACTCTCATGTATGGTGTGATTGAAGGGGAGGTAGAAATGGTGGTCAATGGTAAAGTGATTGAAACGATCGCTCAAGGTGATGTCTTTGGTATCGGTGCGATTGTGCATATCGATCATTTACGCACTTCTACTGCGATCGCTAAAACAGACTGTATCCTCGCTTACTTAGATCGACAACATTTTCTCTTTGCGATTGAAGCTACCCCCTTATTTGCTGTTGAAGCAATTCGCAGTTATTCAGATCGCTTTCGCCGTTTAAAGGCGGATTTATAGAATCAAGATGATTAGAAAAGCTGCTGCAAACATTGGCTATACTGCTTAACATTATGAAAGCATCGATAGGCATTCTGCATTTGTTTCAGCTTATCTTTGATCTGAGGATTTTCCTTAATCTCTAGTAGTTGATTTAATACTGTTTCAGGGTGGTCCCATTCCAGCGCTAAGTCTGTCTCTAACTGATATTTTCTCAACTCATAAGCCATCCAAGTATCAGGAGAAACACAAGGTATCTTTCCTGCGATAATTGCTTCAGTGAAAATCCCTGATGTTCGTTCTTGATAGGCTAAAGAATCGTAGGGGAGTAAGATAATATCGCAATTTAATAGCCATTGATTATAGACTTGGCGACTAAGACGGTTTGGGAGTAATTTAACCTGAATCCCTTGAGAGTTAGGCTTCAACTGAGAATTTTGACCAGCAACTAATCCGATTTTGTTCCCCTGAGCAAAAGGAATATGACTTAACGATTGAATGATAGTCCATCCCTTTTCTAAGCGTGGCGCTCCTGGCCACCAACACCACAGAATATTGTTATCTAACTCTAATGAATCTTCTATCTTATCCTCAAAATCAGTATGAGGAATGGGGACAACATGGACATTTTGCTCAAAGCTTTGAGAAAGAGACTGACTCAATAACTCACTATCTGTTAATAGTTTAAAATGTCCTTGAGGTAGTAAAGATTTGAGCCATTTATTTAAGATTTTATATAATTTAACCGTTTTACTTTTATGAGTATCTCGTCTATAAAGTAACCAAACCCTTAGATTTTGCTTAGGAAGTAGGTAAACAGCCAGTGCTAAAGCTAATAATTGAAGATGAATAAACCGTTCTAAAAAGAGAAGAGTAGTCTGAGATTGATTGATTTTCGATGGATTAACTGAGCTAGATAAACTAATTGCTAAACGAATAGCATGATAAACATTAAATAATTTTTGCCATAAATTTGCTTCTGCTTCTAAATCGTAGGGATATAGACAAGGAATCCAGGTATGGGAAATAGAAGAATCCGTCTCTTGTTCCGGTATAAAAATTTGATGCTTCCATCCTAATAATTCCAGCTCTTGACTGACAGCTTGATGATAGGGAGTGGTATGACCTTCCCCCCCAGCTAAATTAGGAACAATTGAAATAAACTGGATAACAGGATGGGATTTAACCATAAAAGAAAATAAAGTTATCTTAAAAGATAGATTCTATTTTATCAGATAACCAAATCAAAACTTGTTTG
>JBFRWQ010000221.1:0-3678 GCA_051439665.1 Microcystaceae cyanobacterium
ACCGTACGGGTTTTTCACCGTGGAAGGCGTTCCTATCATAGCATATAACTGAGGGATAAATCCCTCCACCGCTCGACTACCACGCCTTCAAAGGACGTGGCTATCTCTCGCTCGTTATTTTAGGTATGTTTGCTGCTTCTAAATTGGCGATCGCTTTGACAATCGCTTTAAGACTCATATCTTTTGACCGATCTGCTTCATGATAAACGGCAAGAATTCCAGGATGATTGGGGTTTAAATTGTGTAAATTAGCAAAATCTTCGCAGTTTTGTGTTAATAAAATACGATTAGTCTGTCGGGCATAATCCAGAACAACAGAATCCAGTGTACCTGTTAAGTTTACTTCATTGATGGTCACAGTGTCATGACCTGCGTTTTTGAGAAGAGTAACTAAAAGTTTGGCTTGAATATCTTCATCAAGAAGTAATCTTAGGTTCAAGGGAGATTCCTCTTTCTTCTAGATGACGACGTTCGATTGCGGCTTCTTGCTTTAATAAGTCCAGATGAGTTTCACAGTATTGAATGGATTCTCGAACTGCTTCAAGGGGAACATCCCAATTATCAGCAACTTCTTCGGGAGTCATTTCATTAGCAATCATATTTGCCCAAATATCAAAGGCTTTTAGTCGCTTTCCTTTTAGATAAAGCTGCTTACGCCAAGGATGTGGGCGTTTTTCGAGATATTGCCATTGAGTTTGCGAGAATTGATCTGAAAGGGACTCAATAAAGTTGAGAACTTCTTGCTGTTGAGGAGGGGGTAAGGTTCGCCATTTGTTGAGTAAAAGCTGTTCAGTGTTCATATTTGTTGACTGGCTGATTAATATCTGCTTTTGATCAGAAATTTAGCTGAAAAAACCTATGCTTTTAGGATGGTTTTTCTAGGATTTTGTTAAATTGTACAGTAAATTTTATCAATCACAAAACCCAGCTATCACCAAAATATGACACAAATATATAATAAGTAGCGCTCCCATCACGATTCACTAATCACTCTTTGCTGCGGTACAATTCTTTGTGTTCCCTGAGTAACGATCGCATCTCCTGTCTGTAACGTTCCCCTGACTAAGACTCGGTTACTATCTGTATATAAAACCTCAATATCTCTTTTTTCAACGACTTGATCACCGTTTTCATTCTCTACTACCGCAAAAGATGACCATAGCCCCTTATCTCCCCGAATTAATGCGGTTGTGGGTAGCCAATATCCTGATGTAGCAACTGTTTCCCGTAAGGTTAAACGAGCGATCGCACCACTGGGAATATCTAATCCAGTATTATTATCTAAGGTTAAAACTATGGTTTGGGTACGGGTGGCGGGATCAACTTCGGGTAAGATAGCAGAAAGGGCTGCATTATAAGTTTTATGGTTAATGATCACCTCATAGTTATTTCTTTGGCGAATAAACTCGATCTTATGGGTTGGAATCCCGATTCTGACCTCTGGACGGCTATTTTCTACTAATTTTACTAATCCTTGTCCAATGGAAACCACTGTTCCCTCATCAATTAAGCGCTGTGAAATGATCCCACTATAGGGAGATTGCAGAAAACTTTTACGAATATCAAGGTCAATGTCAGCGATACTGGCTTCTAGCTGTTTAATTACGGCTTTTTGCGCCGTTATCCTCTCAATCCTCGTTCCTGCTAATAATTCATCTAAGCGACTTTGTGCTTCTTGTAATTGTGCAGTGAGGACGTTACGGTTAAAAGAGACTTCATCGAGTTGTTCACGAGAAATTGCCCCTTCTTGATAGAGATATTCCCGTCTTTCTTGTTTAATCTTCTCTAATTGTAATCTCTCTTCTAATTGCTTAACCGTTGCTTGTGCTGCTGTAATGTCTTCCTGTCTTGCACCTGTTTCTAATTCTGCTAGAATAGCTGTTTCCCTAGCGATTTGCGCTGCTAAATTAAGTTTATTAACTTTTAACTTAGAGGTATCTAACTTAGCAATCATTGTTCCTTGTTGTACCCTATCTCCCTCTGCAACATATAACCGTTCAACTTTTCCCCCTCTCTCAAATCCTAAAATACTCTCTCTTACTGTGGAGGTTTCCCCTGTATAGCTTCTAGAGATCACATAACCCGATACAGGGCTAATTTTGATGGTTTTTACCTTCAGGATATTGTCATTTGTGTCTACTGCTTGGGGATTGGGTTCAGTTTTTACCTGATTTTGGCTTCCGATTAAGTAGCCAATTAAACCGACACTCAGCGCTATTAATCCATTAATGAGCAAATAACCAAATTTTCGCTTTTTAGCAGGCAAGGGAGGAGTATCTGAGGGAGTTTCCTCCTTAAAAGTTACTTTACTCATAGGGGATACATAATAAAGTAGATTTTCTCTTATTACCTACTTTAACGCAGTTGGAAGGAGTTGGGAAGGTATAGCGCTACGCACAATTAAAAAGCAATTCCTGACTGGGTTTTAGATATCGCCACTGTCAAACACCTTGGTGAGTAGAACTATAGGTAAAATTTAGATATAACTATCATTATAATCTATTTTCGGCAGTTGAGGGTTATGGTGGGCAATGATGGACAATCATCTTCAATTATCCCATTTACCCATCCTACTTGCTACTTGCTAAACCGCAATTAGTTCAATTTTAACTGTCATTTTCAAAGCAGAGGCAATTCGATTGAGTAGTAAAAAAGCATCTCCTTCATAGTCAGCATTTTCTAAGGCTTCAATCAGGGATTCTTCGATATTAATGAGATTAGCCAAGTCTTGATTAGAAAGATGATGATGCTCTTTAAGTTTCATTATTTCTCTGGCAACTTTGTCATCGAGACGTGCTTTTTCCAGTTCTAATTGACGATCAGGATCATTTTGATAATAGCGATGATCAAGAATATCTAGTCCGTTAGATGTAGTGGTTGGCTGGTTCATATTAACTCAAATGCGATAGGTGTGTAATTCAGGATTATGTTCAAATTGAATTGTGTGTCTAATGGCTTTTTCAATTTCAGCAGGAGGAACTTTTCTTGCTTTAAAAAGACAACAAGAAATGATGATGGCTTGATTTTGATAAAAAAAGTAAAGGATGCAATATTTAGTACCTCGAAAGTTAATTATTAGTTCATAAATTTTATCTCTTAGGAAATCAGTTTCTGGTCTTCTTAGTTCATATCCCAGTTGTGCTAATCTCTCTAGTTTAACAAAGCATTTTGTCTGGACTTTATTGGGAAGCTGATCTAGCCATTCAAGAATAGGAACTCGTTGTTGTTCATCTTGGTAAAAGATAAGTTTTGTGGGTGGCATCAGTCATTGTCAAGGTCTTTATTGGTTATTCTACCTTTAATGGATTGTTTTAGCTAATTTAGTACATTAGGTAGGATGGGCTTCGCCCATTACATTAAATCATAACAAACCAGTAGGTTGGGTTAAACGACCTCACAACCCAACATCCTCAACCTTGTACTCTTTGTTGGGTTTTCTTAGTCAACTCAACCTACATGGTTATACAATCAGATCAAGTCCTAACCATCTCTTCTTCTGCTAGAAAATGCAAAACTCCTAGTCCCTAAAGTTAGAAGCTTGAAACCCTATAAGCAACAATTCTTCGGGCAGATTCTAGAATTGCACTGTAGTTTTTCCATTTAAAATCCTACAACTTTCGCCACTTCGTCTAACTCTGCTTTAATTCCCGATTTAACTTGATTATTACTATTATTAAC
>JBFRWQ010000222.1:0-6073 GCA_051439665.1 Microcystaceae cyanobacterium
AGGAAATTCTGGTTTGCTATCTTAATGCAGCCCCAGATGGTAGTGATATTCGTCGGGCGTTTAAATATTCTCTCAGTCGCCAAGATGTAGAAGATGCTGTCTTTTCGGGTCCTTGAATAACAAGCAATGTGAGTTCAGATTGATTTCTACGAGTATGAGATGTTTAACTTTTGATTGAACTTAGGGTTGGACGATTAAAACAATTCTTAATTCTTAATGGCTTTGGATTATTATAAGATTCTTGAGATCAGTCCCAATGCAACCTTACAGGAGATTAAAAGGGCTTATCGGAGACTAGCCCGTCGCTATCATCCTGACCTTAATTCTCAAGATCCAACAGCTAGAGAAAAGTTCCAAGCGATCGCAGCAGCCTATGATGTACTGAGGGATACAAAACAACGTGCTGAATATGACCAACAGTTTCATTCTAATGTTTCTGATTCTCCCTCTTTAACAGGGAGGGATTATTATGAGATGGGACTAAAAAAAATGAAATTGCGTCAATATATGGCGGCAGTTAAATGTTATTCTCAAGCAATAACCTTACAGCCTGATTTTGTAGAAGCCTATCTTCAAAGGTGTGAAGCTTATTTTTATTTGCGATTTTATCCCGAAGTTTTAGAAGATTGCTATCAGATTCTAATTCGTGATCACCAACAGTGGCAAGCTTATTACTATCAAGGGAGAGTTCGTCAAAAACTGGGTTACTTACAAGCAGCGATCGAAGCTTATACACAAGCTATTATTATTAGTAGTCAACAAGCTAATCTCTACTATTATCGAGGGTTAGCTAATCAAGAGCTTAACCGCAAAAAACTGGCACGACAAGACTTTACTACGGCTGCTAACTTGTATCAAAAACAGAATAATAAATATGGATATTCTAAAGTATTGCGTCAACAAAGACGGTTAGAACCTATTGGGTTTATCAGAGAAATAATCGGTTTTTCAGAATTTTTGAAGCTCTTAAAACTCATTATTATTACTATCTTTCAAGTTGCCTCCAATCCTAGTGGAGAACTTCTACCCATTTTTAGTCAACTCAATCTTGAGCAAAAGATAAGTATTGGCTGTTTTTATGGATTGATGGCAGAAATAATATTAGTTGTTATGTTACCAGATACCCAATTATTAGGACTGTTAATTTGGGTACTATTAACGGTTGTTTTTTTGCTGATTAATTGCCAGACTTATTGTCGTTTTAATTTCCTAGCAACTATTTTTTTGTCGGGACTAACCTCCTTAGCATTAAGTTTTCTTTTGCTAGTTTATGCTTATTTATCTTATTTTCCCCATCAAATTATGGGTATTATTCTACTTATTTATTTAAGCACAATTAGCTTTCTAACTATCTATGTAGGCTTAACTCAGCTTTTCAATATTTCTGAGCAAAAATCAACTTGCTTGATGCCAGTTATCATGCTCTCTCTTTGGAGCTTAATCAAATTATCAATTGAGCAGGATGCTCTTTAGTTAAGTTAAATATTCCTTAACCAGTTCGACAATTTTGTGGCGGGCTGTACCGTCTCCAAAGGGGTTAATAGCAGTTGCCATCTTTTGATAAGCCTCCTCTTTGTTCAGTAAATGGCTGGTGGTTTCCAAAATAACATTAGGGTTTGTTCCCACTAATTTAGCAGTTCCTGCAGTAACCGCTTCAGGGCGCTCGGTAGTTTCTCTGAGAACTAAAACAGGTTTCCCTAAACTGGGCGCTTCTTCTTGTAATCCACCTGAATCAGTTAATAATAAATAACATCTTTGAATTGCACCAACTAGGTTGCCATAGTTTAAAGGTTCGGTCAAAAAGACTCTAGGATGGTTTCCCAGCGCTTGTTGGATGGGATTGCGGACTGTTGGGTTACGATGAAGAGGTAATAAGAGGGCGGTATCAGGGAATTGTTCTAAAATTAATTCAAATCCTTGGAGAATATTCTGTAATGGTTCTCCCCAATTCTCCCGACGGTGAACTGTTGCTAGTAAGACTCGATAGCGCTCCCAGTCTAGCCCTTCAATCTCACAACTAGGTTGATTTTGAGCCACTGTTAGTAAAGCATCAATCACTGTATTTCCTGTTAAATAAATCTTGCCCGTAACATCAGAGCGCTTGAGATTTTCAACGGCTTTTTCGGTTGGGGCAAAGTTTAATTGGCTAATTTGGGAGATTAAACGGCGATTCGCTTCTTCAGGGTAGGGATTATAAATATTATCGGTTCTTAAGCCTGCTTCAACGTGGCCGATGGGAATTTGCTGATAAAATGCTTCGAGCGCTGCTGCAAAGGCAGTGGTAGTATCTCCTTGCACAATTACTAATTTAGGTTTAATGTCCTGATAAATACCTTCTAATCCCTTTAAACTACGGCTAGTAATATCTGTTAGGGTTTGTTTAGGCTGCATAATTTGTAGGTCTTCGTCTGCTTTGAGGTCAAACAAGTGCATAACCTGTGCCACCATTTCCCGATGTTGACCCGTCAGAATTGTATAGGGGCGAAAATCAGGGGATTGTTGAAATGCTTGAATGACAGGTGCAAGTTTGATGGCCTCTGGACGAGTTCCCAAGGTGATACAGATAGGGATGGGCGATAGAGTCATGATCCTAAACCTTTAAGGGGTCAAGGATTTAGTATAAGCTGTTCAGGCTCTCATTGTTAATTTCGGTATAGCAATCAGGAATAATTCATGAAAGGTTTTAAATTCCCTATTCCCCATTCCCCCACACTTAGATATTTTTCTCACAACTTTCAAGCTACCGACTGTAAGGCGATAGTAACTGGTCATTGGTCATTGGTCACTGAAAATGACTATTCATTTAGATAGCGAATCCCCACTCTTTTGTAGAGTTCATCACTCAGTATTGTTACCCAAATAATTTGAGCTTTAACCCAGCCAATTTCAGAGACTTCCATATAGCATATTTGATGAATATGAACATCTTCTGTTGTTAGGATTAATAAGCCCGCCCCGCCAAATGATTCATCGAGTAAAATAGCTTCTGATGGGATAACTATCGAGCCGACCGAGGATCTTAAGGAAAAGTTGACTAATCTACCCTGATTGTTCTCGTAGCGGACATAACGCCGTTGATCTCGGCTAGAAATCTGTGGTTTGGCGGCCTTGATTCTACTACCTGTAAAAGTACTCATTTTTGTTTAACTAATGCTTAAAGGGACATCAATCCCATTTTAAAGTATAATTCTGTTTCTCTCAAATCAAGGTGATTTTTATCTGCTTTTGTCAGTGATTGTGATCACATTTATCGATAACATAAATTAAATAAAAAGAATTGCAAGCTTAAGTTTTTGAGACTCTTCCCACAATATAGTTAATATTACTGATTGGTATATATACTATAAATAAATTTGTATCTATACCAATTTCACTAGAATATCCTTAACCGTTCCTGGTAATTGACGCATAATTTTTCCTTTTTCTCGATCAATTGCTACCAGCGTAACTTTAGCCGTGACATACAATTGTTGACCATCACAAGACTCTAAACGATATTCCCAATTCATTCGTACCCCTGTCATCTCTTTCAGACGGGTTTTAACGACAATTTCTTCCCCTAAATTTACAGCACGATGATAACGGAGGGAAAGTTCCATTACGGGTAATTCACAGCCTTGTAAGACCAAATCAGCGTAGTTAACCCCAATAGACTGTAAGTACTCTACCCTGGCGTTTTCCATCCATCTGAGATACGCTCCATGCCACACTGAGCCACTATAATCAGTATGATGAGGATAAGCTCGCACCACATATTCAAACCATTTTTCGGTCGTCGCATTTAAGTCATTTTTCGATACAATAGAATCCATAGACTTCACCATTTTCGATCATTCCCTTCGTTAAGATGTAGAGACTTACATCACCCATTAACATAATATCTCGTCTGGTTAGGACTTTTGAATTCACATTTTGCTTTTTATGCCCAAACACCACCTAATTATGAAACTCATCTATTTAATTTGTTCCTCTCTTACTAGCTTAATGCTCTTAACTGGGGGGCAATCTGCTCAAGCGGCAGAATCTGTTGTTCTCAAATATAACATTTTCCGAGGCTCTGTCCCTGTCAAGGATCTAAGACGACTGGCCGACACAGGGGAAACCACACTTACTCTAAAAGCCTATCTCAAATTAGCTAATCAAGAGCCTGAAACTTTACAAAGTGCTTTAAGTCAAAAGGTTAAGATAGATGGTGTGACCTTATCAAAAGCGCTAAATAGCTTTGCTGGTGAGATTATTCTCGATCAGATGGCTGAGGTTATCCATACTCCCTCTAAAAAAGCCAGTCGGGAATCTTTGCGAGGGGCTTTGGTGCAGTCAGCGCTCGACGATGATCATTTACAGATGATAGAAGTACTTGAACATTATCCTACCCAAGAGGTTCATGTAGATGGTAATCGAATAAGGGAAATTTATCGTCAAATTCAAGCAATTACTGATAAAATTCCCTTTCTTACTCCTTAATTATCATGGCCGACTTTGGTTTGTTTCAGTAAGCCAAGGTTTCTAGTGTATCTCGTAAATAGTGCCGTACTTGGTGATCAAGCTTCTCTGATTTTTCTTCCTGAGACATTTGATCATCTTGCCATTGTTGGAATCCTGAACTAGCTGCGATCGCTTGCTTGAGGTTTTCCCAGATAGCGTGGTCAGGATCTAGGGCGGAATTAGGAGACAATGTGGAATTTGTCATATTCATTTAATCTCTTTAAACTTCACTTTTCACCTCCTATCATAACTTAAAGTTTTGTAAAGGGATGATAGCTAGGACACATTTTTTCAGGTTTCTGGGAATCATATTAAATTAAAATACATTGACTATAATACTACTAACAAAGCAGAGGGCAGGAGGCAGGGGGCTCCGAGTAGGCTGTGACTGGGTTTCAAGGATCTTTAATGTCAAACACTTTATTTTGTACGGCTATATAAATTTACCCGATTCATGAAGCATACGAAAATTGTCAGAAAAGAGACAAATTTTTCTGGGGAGTTTGAGCATAATTAGGGGATTACGTTTAGGTTAATGATTATGGTAGTTCATCAAGTTACTCTGGTTAATGACTCTCAAAATTTCCAACACAGTATCGAAATTCCTGAAGATGAATCGATTCTTAATGAAGCATGGGAACATGGTATTAAGATTCCTTTTGAATGCGTCGTAGGAAGTTGTGGAATGTGTCAAGCAAAACTGGTTTCAGGAACAGTAGATCAATCTGAACAGATTTTTTTAAGTGAGACAGAGGTAGAACAAGGCTATATTCTCGCTTGTGTCGCAAAACCTACATCTAATTGCTTGGTTCAAATTGAGACGGATAATTCCTTATCATAGAAGTTGGCTGATTTTGATCTTTAAAGCCATTAAGAGAGGGGAGAGGCGGTAAGTATTCATGCTCCCCACACTCCCCACACTCCCGATCTTGACATAATTAAGTTCATTTATACGAATATGGAAAACTTGACAGGTACAGAGTAGGATCAGGACAACCTTAACCTCTCTTACTAGCCCCTATTTTGCTGAATTCTCCTCCTTCACTACTCATTACGGACAGCCTATTACTGAACTATAAGCGCTGTCAAAGACGAGCTTTTCTTAATACTTATAATAATGGTCGGGTCATACCATCAGAAAAGGACTTTTTAACCAAATTACGCCAAGAAAGCAAAAAGCACGTTCAACAGGTGATCAGCACCTACTTTCCCCACGCTCAACCCCTTGAAGCTCAAACAGGAGATCAACAACAGCAAGCCAGTGAAACCTACGCTTTAATGGAACAAGGAGTCAATTGCATTTATAAAGGGACTCTACAAAGAGAGTATTCTTCTCATCTGTTAGTTGGCAGACCAGATTTACTCATCAAACTATCAGGTCAATCAAAATTCGGAGACTGGTTATATTATCCCATTAGTATTCATTTTGGTCGGCGGCCTAAACCTGAATATAAACTTATTGCTGCTTTTTACGCCGACTTACTCACACAAATTCAAGGAATATCCCCCCCTCAAAGCCAACTGATTCTACGTCGCAAAAACCGTCATTCAGTCGATTTAGTTCGTTGGTATCCTCGTCTTCAGGAAA
>JBFRWQ010000223.1:0-12980 GCA_051439665.1 Microcystaceae cyanobacterium
GGGGGGCTGCTTTTCACGGGCTTGGTTATGCTCAAGCGACTGGAAACCCTGCTATTATGATCTGTACGTCTGGCACAGCGCCTGCTAATTATTACCCTGCTGTCATTGAAGCTTCAAATAATCATATCCCCTTAATTATTTTATCGGCTGATCGTCCGCCTGAATTGCAACAAAGGGGCGCTAATCAAACGATAAAACAGGATAATTTATATGGACAGTATGTTCAATTCTTTTTTAATTTACCTTGTCCTGATCTAAATATTGCACCACAGACAGTGTTATCTATTATTGATCAAGCTTGTTCTTTTAAGCAGGGTGTTGTTCATTTAAACTGCCCGTTTCGTGAACCCTTAGCCCCAACATCTGACACTATTAATTTTGATAATTTTCCATCTATAAAATACTGGCAAGAAAACACTCTTCCTTCTCATAAATCTAGCGCTCCTCAACTGGCGATTCAACCCTCAGACAAACAACAACTCCTATCCATTATCAAGACATCTCAATTAGGTATTTTATGTATTGGACGCTTAAAAAATTTTTCTGAACAAGAGGCAGTGATAAAATTAGCAAATAAATTGAATTGGCCAGCATTTGCTGATATTCAATCAGGATTAAGACTTAATTCATCGATTCCTCAATTGATTCCTTATTTTGATTTTTTATGTTTACAGGAAAAGTTTGAGCAACGGTATTCGATTAAAACGGTTTTACAAATTGGCGATCGCATCACGTCTAAATCCTTTCAACAATGGTTAAGCAAGGGAAATATTGAGCATCATATTGTCGTGACAGATTATATTGAACAATATGATCCTAACTATACGGTGACTTGGCAAATAAAATCTGAGATTGCTTTATTTTGTCAACAAATGATGGAGGTAATTAATTATGAGCATCAGGGAGATTTACTACATAAATTACAGCAACAATCTCAATTAGTTGAGTCAGTGATTGAGCGCTTGTTAGATCAGCAAGAAAGTTTAAATGAACCCTTAGTTAGTCGTTTGATATCCCGTTATCTTCCCCCTCAACATGGTTTATATTTAGCTAATAGTATGGCAATTCGAGAAATGGATCGTTATGGTGTTAATAATAGTCATAATCGGAAAGTAGGAGCTAATCGAGGAACGAGTGGAATTGAGGGAACAATCGCAACAGCAACTGGATTTGCCAGGGGAATTAAAGCCCCTGTAACAGTATTAGTTGGAGATTTAGCTTTTCTGCATGATTTGAATAGTTTAGCCCAATTAAATAGCTTAGATGACCCTTTAATTATTGTTTTAATTAATAATGATGGTGGTGGAATTTTCTCTTTTCTTCCCATTGCTGATGTATCTGATGTCTTTGATCCTTATTTTGCCACACCCCACGGTTTACAGTTTCAACCCGTCTCCCAACTATTTAAGATTAATTATGCTCAACCTCAAACCCCTAGCGAATTTATACAAGTCTATCAAACAGCTTTAAATGCGTCTAAATCAACCCTAATTGAAGTAATCAGCGAGCGCTCCTATAATTATCAATTACATCAAGACTTACAAAACGAAATTATAGCAGCACAAAATTCTCCCAAATCCGATTTATAAAATCCGGTTATAGGGAGAGTGTGGGGAGTGTGGGGAGAGTGTGGAGGGGGGAGTTAACTGTTAACTATCAGAAGACATAATTTATATTCGCAATTCATAATTCATATTCATAATTCATAATTCATAATTCATAATTCATAATTCAACGATTGATTCTCAATTTTTGTTCTAATAACTGAGCAATCTGAGGAGGTTTAGCGGTAAAGTACAAATAAAATGTTCCTTCTTCACTTTTGGAATCCACCACCTTAGCATAAATATCTTCACTCACTGAGGGATTTTGACGAGGATTGAGAAAATTAATTTTCAAGTTAGTTAAACTAGGAGGGGTTTCCTGTGGAGTTGAGTCACTGTTAAAGGCAATTTTTCCTCCCTTTTCCGACAGTTCAATTAAACGACCATAGTATAAGGTTTCTCCCACATCTTTCCCTTTTAATAACCGATATTGTAAAGCGATCGGCTCCTTAAGATTAACATAGATATCTGCTTCTTTTTCTAAGATTAAATTAAATCTACCCTCAATTCCTCCCACATCATAGATGGTAATCGGTTGGGGAATGCCTTTCGGTTGAACCTCTTTCGTACTATTAACAACTATCTGTCCCCATGCTTGATTGAGGGTACTTTCTGAGATTAAAATTTGACCCCCTACGGTATAAGATTCGATACGATAGGTTAAATTAACCTGAGCGCCAACGACTCCGTATTTAGTCCGTTTTTCTGAGCCAATATTACCTACAACTACCTCCCCTGTATTCACTCCAATTCCCATCTCTAATTTAGGTAACTTCCATGCTTTCATTTGTTTGTTAACCTCTGTCATGACTTGCTGCATTTCTACCGCACAGGCGATCGCTCGTTCTGCATCATCAGGTCGTTTGGTTGGCGCACCAAATAACACTAAGATCCCATCCCCCATAAATTCATCAATTGTTCCCTGATATTTAGTAATGACATCAGCCATATAACCCAAATAAAAATTAAGAATTTTAATGACTTCTTCTGGTGGTAATCGTTCCGATGTTGCAGTAAAGCCCCTTAAATCTGAAGTTAAGATGGTAATTTCCTTTCTTAATCCCCCTAATTCCTTTCCTGAAGGGTGTTCTAGTAAATTTTCCACCACCTGATCAGTCAAATAACGGCCAAAGGTTTTCCGAATTTCACCTGCGGTATGGGCAATATAGGCCGTAATTGCGATCGCTGATCCCCCAAACGCTAGTAAAGGAGGAATAACAGGAACCCACCATCCCATCATAAACTCATAGTAGGTAATCCCAAACAACAGGACACCGCAGCCTACAATACTGGCCACTCGGATAAGAGAACGGAACTTTTTGCCTTCACTATAGCGAAATTGCCAGCTAATTGAGGCACCAACCCAAGACCAAAGCAAAATCCACCAAAATTCTCTCAATTCTGGATAGGTTCTCATTAAATGTCGTCCATCTATCGCTGCAGCAATCACCTGACTGGTTAAATTAGCGTGAATTTCTACCCCAGAAGTAGGAATCGGAATCTCAAGAAACCCACCTCGATAAGGAGTAAAAAAATAATCATTGGCACTTTCTGCCACAGTACCGATTAAAATAACCTTATCTTTTCCCCATTCAGGATCAAGTTGTCCTTGTTCATTTCTTACTTGATCTTTAAGTACATCTGTTACAGAAACCTGTTTAAAATGATTATTCCCCCCTCGATAATTAATTAAGACTTGGAATCCACCAGCATCGGTACGCACATAACCCCCATCATTTTTTTCTAGGGGAATTAAGGTTGTTTCGCCCAATTTCCAGTTATCTGTTCCTTCCATTACTTCAGGTGCAATGTCTTTCCCTTGAAGATAGAGTAAGGCTAAATAAACACTAAAACTATGAACTGTATTTCCTTTTGCGTCATCTAGATAAATCAATCCCCGTCGCACTCGGTTATCACCATCAAAAATCAAGTCATTTGCACCGACTAACCCCTTTTCTGCGAGGATAGGGGGCGGATTTACCGTTTCTCTTCCTACTTCTCCAACGACCTTTTGAATTCCTACCAAATTATTCGTATTGCGGAAAACCTCGTTTAACTTTTCTGTCCCAGGGGGGATGGCAAGATTGCGATAAATATCAAGTCCAATCGCCGTTGGTTGTTGTGCAATAAGCTTATTGAGCAATTCAGCCAACTTGTCGTCTGGGATCACCGATCCCTTAAAACCTTCGAGATCATCTTCTGTGATTCCTACAATAACAATCCGATCATCTTGAGGTTGGGCAGGGCGTAATCGCATATAAACATCATACATTGCCCATTCCCACGGTTGCAACACACCTGACCAGCGAATCAGACACACCAGTACTGCGATCGCAGGTGCAGTCATCCAGATACCTCTACTATTCCAGATAAAGCGTTTAAAGATATTCCAGGTCAAAAAGCTCAAAAATTATTCTCCTTTAATATTACTGAGCCACACAGCACGCTCTTAGCGGTTTTTCACTGAGGGATTCCAGTCCCACTGATTGTAAGAGACTGATCCAAGCTTGAGTCTCTTGGGGTTGCAATTGGGCAATGGTATCTAAGGTTTCAAACCACAATTCTGATGTGGCATAGATTTCCGCTTTTTCTAAAGGAGGAGCATTTTTTAGCTGATTTTCCATATTTTGCGGTAATTGAACTATTTCAATCTTTCCTTGAAGCGCTTGATTTTTGAATGGTAATTCTGGATCACAGATGACTGAAAATAACCATTGATATGTATTTCCTGCCATTAAATTAGCTTCTGCTGGAATTTCAACAGGTATTATGCCAGAGCTTGCCGCTAAATTAAACTGACTATAATATACCTCTTTATTGTTACTATCAACAATGATTAACTCTCCTTGTGCTGCGGTTGTCTCAGGTACATGAACATAAACAACGGGTGTGAGGCTGGCCGTTTTGGCCACATTTTCCCTATTTGGCATCATTGCCACTAATGGGGCAGTATTTTCAGTGGGAGGAAAGCAAACTTCGTCTAATCCTCTTGTTCCTCCCCCTGTCGTCGTTTTAGGCGCACCTCTATCGCCGGAAGGGGGAAAGGTAATTTGACTAATCAGGGTTGAGGAGGAAGAAGGGGATAAAGGAGTAAAGCCGAAGAGGAAGGGTGTTATCCCGATGATTAGGGGAGTTAATCGTTGGATAGAAAAATAACTCATAGTTTATTTCTAGTTAGACGGTGAGGAATTCGGAGTAAAATAGGTCACTAATTATAGGATAATTTACCAAATTGGCATGCCAACCAGACTAAATTGCAAGCTATTGTAACAAATTCAATTTAACTTTATGACTGCTAAAAGTGTACCCGCAATTCTCAGTATCTTTAAACCAGAAGATGAAACAGAAGATTTTGCTGCTGGCCAAACGATTTTTGAACAGGGGCAAATGGGAGATGTAATGTATTGTATCCTCAAAGGAGAGATACAGATTGTTTTTAACGACCAAGTGATTAATACTCATGGTGCCGGGGAAATTTTTGGCGAATTGGCCTTAATTGATACACAGATTCGCAGCGCTTCTGCGATCGCAAAAACAGATTGCCAATTGATTCCCGTTAATGAAAGGCGGTTTATTTTCTTAACGCAGCAACATCCTTTTTTTGCCCTTCATGTAATGAGAATCTTAGCTCAACGATTAAGAAAATGGACAGAATCTTAAAAAATATCAGTTTTATTCTATTGTCCTCCTGTTAGATTCATAATGTCCTGCTCAATTTCTTTTAACTTACCCTCTTCTTTGAGGGCAATAATGGCAATATTAAGATCATTCATCAGAGGGTTAGAAGGGGGTAGGGCAAAGCCATAATTCTCTGAAGCAAAGGTGACATTAGCAATTTTGAGGGCTACTTCAGGGTTTCTTGATAAATAATACTCTAAAGCAGGCTTATCAAAGATCACTCCATCCGCCTGATTATCTAAGATTTTTTCAATGGCTTGCTCTAAATTTGGTGTTCTGACTACACGAGCATCATAAGTCTCTCCCCATATTTCCCCTGTTGTCCCTTCAACCACTGCGATGCGTTGGTCAGCAATCTGTGTGGGACGGGTGAATTTTTCGCTGGTATCTCCTGCTAAAAAGATAGTCAAAGCAGAGGCTAAACCTGCGGTTAAGGAAGATGCTGCTACCGCCGTAATTAACATCCACGTCCCAGTAATCATGCGCCCTGTTTTGGTAATCGGTGATTTATCTCCATAACCAACAGTGGTTAAGGTAACAAGAGAAAACCAAATCCCATTGGCCACACCTGGCAGATAAGCTTTAGGAAATTCTTCATTGCGTCGATGTTCCGCTAACCAGATTAGGTTTCCCACAACGAATAAGGAAAGGAAAAGAAGACCAACTGAAGAAACAATAGCAATGCCAAACAGGGGTCTAATACGACTCCATAGCGTCGGTGTATCGCTGCTGACTAAAAGGCCAATATCTGCTTGATAATAGGGTTGAGTAAAATCCACCGTTTTTAAACGTTGGGCAGTAATACTAATTGGACCGATTAAGATATCTAATTCCTCCTTCGCTACCTGAGCCAAACCTGCACTTACATTCATCGAAGGAACCGAAACTAGGTCATATTCGAGTTGAGCACGACTGGCGACTTCTTGCCAGATTTCTATACTCATCCCTGTTGGGTTTTCAGATTTATTAAGCACAAAGGGAGGGATACCCACTACTCCTACTTTTAGGGGTTGGGAGGGGATATCGGACTCAGTTTCTGGGGTTGGGGGAGACTGAGAAAAGGCTATTTTGGGTGTGATCAGGAGACTGGATAGGGAAAGGGTTAAAATTAGAGAAATCCGCTTCAGCATAATTTTTTAAAAAAGTTTAAGTTACTTTTTGTTGAATCCCCCTGTCCTTAATATTGGGGGGATTCACTCACTATTATTGGCTTACTAGGGATAGTAGCATAAGAAACCCAAAATCTGTCCTAAATTACAACTTAGTCCCACAAACTGGACAGAAATTATTAGTGGTAAGATTCATAGTACCACAGTGACTACAGGGCAAGCTCTCAGGACGGTTAGCATCTTCTTTCCGTTCGGGAATGCCAATCATCTGGGCATTATTTTTACCAGGTGCAACCATTGGATAGCAATTTTCATTCTTAGTGACATGAACATCCAAAACCACTGCCCCATCATAAGCTAACATCTCGGCGATCGCATCGGCTAATTCGTCACGATGACGCACAATGATTCCTTTCAACCCGTAAGATTGGGCAAGAAGTTCAATGTCGGGCATTCCCACTTCCATATTAGAAGACGAATAGCGCTTATCATAGAAGGTTTCCTGCCATTGTCGCACCATTCCCTGCCAACCATTGTTAATAATCACGGTTTTGGCTTGAATGTCATATTGGGCAAGGGTTCCTAATTCCTGTAGTGTCATCTGAAAACTAGCATCTCCACTAATACAGATGACCTGTTCATGGGGTAAAGCGACTTTTGCCCCCAGCGCTGCGGGGACACCAAAGCCCATCGTGCCTAACCCAGCGCTAGAAATCCAACGACGGGGGCCGTTTTTCAAGAATTGGGCTGCCCACATTTGATGTTGTCCCACATCTGTTGTGTAATAAGCATTAGGTGCTTGTCGTTCCACTTCAACAATCACCTCTTGGGGGGAAATAGTAGCTTCGGGATGGGGAACAATGAGAGGATAATCTCGCCGCCAATCCTCAACCCGTTTTAACCATGTTTGGGTTTGTTGGGTATAGGCCGGATAATCTAGTTCTCTGGTGCGTTGTAGTAATTGTTCTAAGACATGACGCACATCACCGACAATAGGAACGTTAGGATTGCGGTTTTTGCCCACTTCTGCAGGATCTACGTCAATATGAATCACTTTAGCCCGTGATGCAAATTCATCTAATTTACCTGTTACCCGATCATCAAATCTGGCCCCTACTGCAATGAGAAGATCACATTCACTAACCGCAAAGTTAGCATAGGCAGTCCCGTGCATTCCTAACATTCCCACTGAGAGAGGATGGTGTTCTTCAAATGCTCCTAACCCCATTAAGGTAGTAGTGACAGGAATTTGAAAGCGCTCGGCAAATTCTTGGATTTGGGCGTGGGCGTTGGCTGCGATCGCACCCCCTCCGACATAGAGTAAGGGACATTCAGCCACATTGATTAATTCTAAGGCTGCATCAATTTGTCGATTATTGCCCTTAACCGTGGGACGATAGCCCTTTAAATGTACCTTACCTGGTTCAACAGGAATATAATCACATTCTTCTGCCCCCACATCCTTGGGAATATCAATTAACACAGGCCCAGGTCGTCCTGTACTAGCAATATGAAAAGCTTCGGCAATCATGCGAGGAATATCTTGAGCCGAACGTGCCACATAAGAATGTTTAACTACAGGGAGAGTGATACCAAAAATATCCGTTTCTTGGAAAGCATCACTGCCGATCATAGTACTAGGTACTTGACCCGTAATTACCACCATTGGGATAGAGTCCATGTGAGCCGTAGCGATTCCCGTTACTAAATTAGTGGCGCCAGGGCCAGACGTTCCGAAACAAACACCTACTTTTCCCGTCGCTCGTGCATATCCATCGGCTGCGTGGGAGGCTCCCTGTTCGTGTCTCACCAGAATGTGTTGTAAGTCTCCTCTATCTTCTGCTCGATAGACTTCATCATAGATAGGGAGAATTGCCCCACCTGGATAACCAAAGATATGTTTCACACCATGACGAACCAGACTATCGAGCAAGGCATAAGCGCCTGTACGACGTTGGGAGGTGATGGAGGTTTGGGTAGGTTTAGAGATTGAAGATACCACTGATAATACCGTCCGCGCTATTTTTTGACTTTACTAATGACTATCTTTATTGTAGGTTCGTTATCGGTGATACAGCCAAAAAACTTATCGTAAGTTTGCTTAGGCCAGAAGCGCTTGCCACAGGATGGTGAGGAATGTCTAATAATTGCTCGTAGTAGGGGCTTTAGCCATAACTTCGCCCTAAAGGGCTTACTACAAACTTGTATCAGTTTTAAATTCTTAATTATTTCTTAAGTATTTTACTGTATAAAATAATTCGACCGCCGAAGGCGGAGCAAAAAGAGTAAGAGGGGAAAAGAGCAAAGTGCTAAGTCGTCCTCCCGACACCACACACCACACGGAAACCGATTAGGTAGTAGCGGTAGTCGCAGGTAAGGTCGTTGCGAGTCGCCGAACGGCAAAGATCAGGAGTGATGTACCAAGAACCTCCACGGAATACGCTGTCAATACTCTGATCAACCCAAGCACGACCATCACTTGGCGCACCTTCATAATTATCATGCCTAGTATCAGCACACCATTCCCAGACATTACCGTGCATATCATATAAACCAAAGGCATTATGGGGAAATTGACCCACTGGCGTTGTTTTTTCTCGATACTCTCCTTCAGGTTCATTAGCGAAAGTATAGTTAGCGTCATAGTTCGCCAGTTCACTGGTGATGGTTTCTCCAAAATGAAAGGGATGTGCATAATTTGGCGATGGGCGCAAACCTTGCGCCCCTACATTTTGAATGGAAACGGAGCGACACCCATATTCCCACTGCGCCTCACTGGGTAAATAGTAGTCTCTCTTTGAATATTGACTTAAACGACAGCAAAATTCAATGGCATCATGCCAAGAAACCTGTTCTACAGGTAAATTCTCCCCTGTGAAATGAGAAGGCTTGGACTCAAGTTCCCTTTTTACAATCGGTAAAGAGGTAACTGCTTGCCATTGTGCTTGGGTAACAGGATATTTAGCCATCAAAAAAGATTGAACCGTCACCAAATGTTGAGGAGATTCCCTTTTATACCAATCAGTATTATATTTCTGGCATAACCTTTCAATTTCTGCCTCATCTGTCCCCATCATAAAGCTTCCTGCTGGAATTTCTATCATCTCTAATTCAATCTCATTAGGAAGATATTCAATATATTGTTTTGCAGAATGTTCGGTTGTTTCAATGATTTTTCCTTTGCTGTTAACCTTGGGGCTAGAATATTGAACAATAACAGGATCTTTCCAGAAAAATAGCTTTCCCAATAATCTTTCAACCCGTTTAACCTCTTCTTGCTCATCTTCTGCTTGATAAAGCTCCCTTGCTGACAGATAATTCACCTCTGCTGTCTCTAACTGATCATATTTAAAGTAAATATTACCTATTTCCTCATAGATTCTTGCTTTCTCTAAATCATCATTACTCTTATCTAATAAAGTCTGATAAATAGTTATCGCTTGTTCATAACTTTCCCTCGCTACCCCTAACCCATCTTTCTCTAACTGCATATCCCCAATAGTTTGATAGAGTTTTGCTTCAGTTAACCTATCCTTATTACGCTTTGCAACCGTAACCCCTTGCTGAAGATAAGGGATAACATCCTCATCTGGCATCATATATTGCCAATGATCAGCTAAACTCAGGGTAATGCGAGCAGTATAACTTATTTGATCTCTACGACGTTCTTTTTCATATCCCCAGAGAAGAAATTGACGTAAATTGCTTTGTTCTGCTTTTAATTGTTGTTTGATCTCCCCTTGAAAAGAAGACAAGAGATTGTGATAATATTCAATGATTTTATTCCCAAAACGGGATAACCAGTCAATTTTTTGCTTTTCCTTAGCGTAAGATCTAGCAGGTTCAGGTAAAGTAATCTTTTGCTCGTTATTATTGATCTTAAACTCAGCCATTGAATACTGTAACAAGGTAATTAACGCCTCTTGACTATAATCATCCAATACATCAAGCATTAATTTCTCTGTTAACCCATCAGGAAACAAAGCCAGAAAAGTGAATATATCCTGTACATCAACAGGTAAAGCTTGATAACTAATCTCTAAAGTAGCCTTTAAACTATTATCTCGATTTTCCTGTCTAGTGCGAGGCCGTAGGGGCGCAAGGCTTGCGCCCAATCTTTGAAATCTTTGAGACAAATCACCCAAATTACTGAAACGATTTTCCTTGAGATAATTCCCTGCTAATCGAATAGGAAAAGGATAGCCATCCAAAAAAGCCATAATCGTCTCAAATACAACATTATTCTCTTCTCCTCGTTGCCAACTCTTGTTAGCAGGTGCATAATGATAAAACGCTCGAATAGCATCTGTTTTAGCCATCTCTTTAATTTCGTAGCGTTGATGATCAATTTCTGTGGGAATATCATCCCGTGAGGTTAATAATAACTTTACACCTCTACAAGACAATAAAGCGTTTAATAAACGAATTAATTCCCCTCTTTCCGTCTCATTACGAATTAACTCATCCAAATCATCTAAAATTAACAACATTCGCTGATCACTAAAATATTGTCTGAAAAACTCATTGCTAAAAATATCTCTTTCTGGGACAAACAATGAACCTAAACGCATTCTTGCCTGTCCAACCGTCGCCACATTACGCCATTCTACCAACCAAACCCCATCACGCCATCTTTCTCTCTCATGTTGCCATCTTCCCACCGCTTGCGCTAAAGCAGTCTTTCCCATTCCCCCCATTCCATGCAGCGCTACACAGTTGAACTGTTCTAAGTAACAATTAACTTGATAAATCTCTAAATTACGACCAAAAAAACTAGCATCTTCCATCGTAATATTGGTATCCTGCCAAACAGGACGAATTAAATCACCTTGATGCAGAGATTCACTGATAGTATGATGGTGGGAACTTTGACGAGGAATGAGATGATATTTAAGCGCTTCCTCAAACCCTACTCCTTTTTTAAGAGTTTTCTGACTATATTCCAGCTTTAACAAATCATTATGCTCAACTGCATTACAAGCATCAATAAAGGAATTCTGAACAGTGTTTAAATTAAACAAAGAGCGATAAAATTGCTGTGCAAAGCAACTAGCAGTCTTATCTAAGATAATATCTTCCGTGTTCACTGCAACAACTGAATTAACCCCATTTTCCGTTAACGCATTGGCCATCCCTTCTGAATGACACCCATTCAATAAAGCCAACTCACAGGGAGAATGGGGACGATTTTGTAAAATACTATGTAACTCACTTACTTTAAAAGGACGTGCTAACCCTAACTCATCCTCTAAAATTAGAGCAATTTCCCCATCTATCGGCATCCCATGACCAATATAGTGCAAAATTAACGGTTTTTCCTGTTGAGTGATCACTTCCATCAATGTCTCAACCGTTGCAAACCTTACCCTTACCTTTAGAGCAAGATTTAGCCTTTCTAAACTCGATAAAACATTATCAATCTCTTTTTGCACTGACAAAGATTCTACAGGTGTTATCTTATCTTCTCCCAATAAAGGCGCTGATACCAAGATGATAATCTCTGGAAGCTTTCCCACAGATAAAGTAGTGTCATCCTTACTAGACTGACGGGTTGGGGGAATTGTTGTCCGAGTTTGAGGAAGCGCAACCATAGCAAAATGAAGAATAAAAAAGGAAAACCGTTACGATCAAAGGGATTGAGTTGTTCAATTATCAGACCACTAGCCTAGCGCTATATAAGTTACAATATTTAGGTAAGCAATAAGCACAATCTATCCCACGGTCTTTATTCATTTTCCAACAAAGGCAATAAAGATAGTAACCATTCCTTAATTTCTTCATCTGTTGCTGTTTGTAAATCAAGAGGTGGTAAAGAGGGATGCTCCAACGTTGCATTAATATCAATCTCTTGCGCTTTTAATTTTTTAACCCACTTAATTAACCCATTCCCTACCTTAATTGTATATTCTGTCAAGTTTGCCACCCCTACCCCTATGCCAATAATCAGAGCAACTCCTTCCAAACCAGTACGAGGTGTTGATGCCATAACAGCAATATTATTAAGTTGCAAAGACGACTTAAGGGATGTAATCTCGTCTGAGGGTACATTCTGAGCGATAACAAGACGACACAAGGAAGAATCTGACATAGTTTAACCTTAGAAGCGCTTGTCATTAGTTTATCATAGGGCAGATAAGCTGAGAAAGGGGTTGACTAGGCTAAGTCCGATAGGAGAAGATAAGCTGTCTGTGTCGATTTTTTAACCAAGGATATCATTCATCATGGAAGAAACCAAGTATTTGACCCTCAAGCGAGTTATTCCGATTAAGGTAGTCGTGACTCCCACCTGGAAAGAGGAAGCTCAACAGCAATTACAGGGACAAATCAACAACATAGATAATCAAATTCAGCAGTTAGACGTTCAAGGCCAACGGATGATCACTGATATCCAAAAACAAAGCACTGTCCCCCCTGGTCCCCAAACCACTCAACAAATTGAATCGATTCAAGGCCAAGTGAATCAGAAGAAAAATGAACTCCTACAACAAAAAAACCAGTTATTGCAACAATTACAGCAAGTTCAACTGGTTGAATTAGACCAGGAAGTGGTACAAGCACAGATGGAAAGCTTTTTCCGCCTAGCAAAAGG
>JBFRWQ010000224.1:0-3823 GCA_051439665.1 Microcystaceae cyanobacterium
TCCAGGCTGCCCCATGCCAAAATCCCGATAGGGTAAAGGTTAAAAAGAGGTAGAAAGGCGCCCATTTTTTGTTGGAGCCCATCAGGGGTAAAAAGACATAATCCCGAAACCATGTACTTAGGGTAATGTGCCACCGTCGCCAAAATTCGTTAATACTTTGAGAAGTATAGGGTGCTAGGAAATTAAGGGTTAATTTAATGCCTAAAAATGAAGCTAACCCCACCGCAACGAAACTGTATCCTGCAAAGTCAAAATAAATTCTCAGAGTAAAGAGAAAGGTGAAAAACCAAATTGCCCAAGGATTATCAGCCACACTGACATCGATAAAAGGAGCTATATTATCTGCTAGAACAAATTTCATAAACAGTCCGAGAGAAATCCATTTTAGCCCGTTCTCAAAGTTATCTGCTGTGAATTTAAAGCGAAAGTTTTCGATTTGGGGGAATAGATCTCGACGGCGCTCAATGGGACCGGCAACAATTTGGGGGAAAAAAGCGACAAAGTTAATATAGTCTAAAAAGCCAATCGGTTTCTTCTTGCGAGCCACCAAAGAGTCCACGACAAAAGACACCATTTGGAAGGTATAAAAAGAAACCCCTGGTGGAATGCGAGTCATCACAGGAAGGGGAGAAGCCCCCCTCCAATTGTCAGGGATATTAATGAATAAACCAATAACGTCTTCGACAAAAAAGATATAATATTTAAAGTAGGCAAGAATGCTGACGTTAAAAATAATCGTAGCAGTAGCGATCGCTTTTGCTTGTAGTCCTTGAGAGCGCAACATCCACTGCACCATCAAGTAGTTAAAAATAATTTCACCGACAAATACAATACAGCTTGAGGGACTAGCGTTATAGAAGAGGAAGAGAGAGATAAACGCTAACCCTAACGTATCAAAAATCCCTCGCCACTGGTTGAGGGAGTTGGCAATGTAGCGAACCGTGAAAAAGGGAATACTGAAGAGGAGTAAGATCCACCAAAATGAAAAATCAGAATAGTTCATGTATCTTCTAAACTAAAATTTAGGAATAACCTATCAATAAGGAGTTGAGACAGAATCAAAAGGATTGTTTCACTGTTCTCAACCCAACTTATCATTTTTTCTGATTTATCCTTTGGAGCGGCCAAAAATTCCCCAGCCTCCTTTTTTGGCTTCTTTGGGGGCTTCTACTTTAGGTTGAGGAGCAGCCTCTGTTTCTAAGTTAGCAACTGCTTCATCTAAATCAAAATTTTCTACTAGGTACTGAGAAGATTGGCCAATGCTGGGATGATCCCAAAAGAGAGTATCAGGTAGCTCTAAATCGAGTGCATCTTCTAAGTCTCCCACTAGGGTAACAGCATCGATCGAGTCTAAACCGTAACGAGTTAAGGGTTCACTTACATCAATTGTGCTGCTATCTAAAGAGAGTTGATCAGCCAACTGATTAATTAACCATTGTTGAATTACTTGAGTTGGGTTTGCTTCAGTACTAGACTTGAAGCTGGTAGCTTGAGCTTGCATAAGTAGTATCCTCTTTAGTAGAAGTTTGTAATTGAGCTAATTGGAAAGGAACGATAGAAAAGAGCTTATCTTCTTTATGAAGTTTGAGCAGTTCTTGAGCAACATTTTCTACATATTCCTCAGATATCGAATAAGGGAGAGAACAAATCGGGCGCAATAGGCGATGTAAGCCTAAAACTAACCATTCTCCTTTCGCAAAAAAGTCTCCTAGTATCTCCCGATTGTAAATCCACGTATGCAGGCAACTCGCTGCTGCATGAAGAGTACAATATTTTTGAGTAATTTCAAATAACTCAGGAGATTGGTTATGACCAAATTCAAATTTAGAATGGGCGATCATTTCATCATGGGCATCTAATTCTTGTAGAACTAAATTACCTAAGCCAATGACCTGATCAAGAAGGTCTGGATCAACGTTACCATTATTTCTTAATTCGTCAAGTTGTTGCAGGGTAATTTCTAGTCCTTGCAGTACATCATCAACGCCTCGACCAAATAGTTCTAGCTTTTTGGGTTCAAAAGCAGGAACAGACTTATTTAGCGAGAAAGTCGCTTCTAAACGGGCTTGAATCGCCTCCATTGTTTCTTGCTTACGTCGGGAACGAGTTTTGGTGATTGCCCGTAATTGTAAGATTAAAGCATGGAGATTTACCACCGTAGATCCATCAAACATACTGATGATGGAGTTATCCCGTAGAACTTTCTGGAAAATGCCAAAATCATGCTCATCTCGGAAATAAAACCGTGATCCCAACACCTTATAAACATCATTAATCATGTTCTCTAGTTGGGTAGTCACGAAGTATTTAACCACTGAAGCCCAGACACTAAATTGTTCAGGAACAACATGAAACCCTCTGGCTGAACCAATCGTTTCACAATCACAGATCAGCAGGTCTAAAAAGGCATCTACCAGCACTTTTCTGGGCTGAGGTAGGTCAACAACCGTTTTTTCGTAAACTACCCGCTTAGTGGCAAAATTAAGGGTGGTTCGTAAAGCAGTATCTGCTGCCCCATGAGAAAAAGCAGCACAAAGGGTGCGAGTAATTTGAAACCCTTTAAGCGCTAGTTCTAAACCATTTCCTTCTTCACCTATCCGATGGGAGTCGGGAACAAAACAGTTATTAAAGCCGATTCCACTCATATCAGAGGCACGAATACCATGACAGGAGATTTTCGGCAGATTGTAATAGTTATCGGCATTAATTTCGCTTTTATCCACCATAAAGAGGGTTAAACATTTCGCCCCTCCTTCTGGGTCAGTTTTTGCCAAAATGTAGGACTGGGTAGAACGAGTTGCCCGATTAATTGGCCATTTCTCCCCATTAAGAATATATCCCCCTTCTACCTTGGTAGCTGTTAAATCACCACCAACTAAATCACTCCCATGTTCTCTTTCTGAATAACCGAGACACATAGTCCCGTTTTCATTTTTAATATGATTAGCCAGTTTTCGTTTTTGTTCCTCTGTTCCCGCCATCCATGTTAGGAATGACCAGAAGAGAGTCGTCATTGCAATACCAATGGTTTGATCTCGACGACACAAAACTCGCACATAAGCCACCAATTCTTCAAAAGAGGTAAATTCCCCACCACACTCCGCAGGAACATAATAATGTTGCAGTTTCCAATTGTAGAGCCAGTCAATCTCAGAATGCGGGAATTCCTCGCTTTCGTCAAGTTCCATTACTCGTTTGAAAGACATGACGCTTTCTGGATCGAGGGGGTCACCCAAGGCTTTTTCTAATGCCTCAGCTACCCAATACGATTTAAGCTCTTCCATGTCACCATCTCCCTAAGCTTGTTTTTAACATTGGTTTACTCTAAGGGTATCTTAAAAGGTAAAGTTTCGTTACAAAAATTATTGGACATTTTAGCGGTTTTGTTGCTATTTGCGCAAGTCTATTTCTGAAACCCTTTTGTTTTCTATGGTTTGAAGGGTTTGGATAAAGATGGGTAAATTATGAATTATGAATTATAAATTATGAATTATGAATTTTTGACTTGAGGGAATCGACTAATAAAGAATTATTGTAGGGTGGGCAGCATCAGTCAATGTAATCTGACCTAACAAAGTTTCAATGGCTGCCCACCAAAACTGTTTGAAACGAGACAGAATGAGAGGATAGTGGGCAAAATTTTAGGTTAATTATGCCATTTTATGTCTTTTCCTTTGGCTCACCCTACATCTGAAAACCTTTTTTTTCTATGGTTTCAAGAGTTTGGATTAGGTTGACTTAAATCTTGACTTTTGATTAGTATGGAGATGAAGATCACTTTAGTTAGCTGAATCGACTAATAAAATATCAGAAAGTCTCAAAT
>JBFRWQ010000225.1:0-4809 GCA_051439665.1 Microcystaceae cyanobacterium
GAAGTTTTCTTGCCCTAGCAGGATGAATCATGTCTAAAGGGCGTTTGTTGCCATCTAATTGAAAGACATAGTTTTGCATTTCTGCGACTCCCATAATTGGGGTTAAGTTGGCTTCAATCAGCTTAAGGGCTTGTTAATAGCTTTCGGTGTTCCACCTGCTAATAGGCGATGTTCCTTCGCTGACGCTTGAGACTAGCTAATCCCATTAAGTCATAACCCCTAAGCGGCTACATCTAAAGGATGTGATCTGGCGTGAGAGCAGAACGAATCATTCTGTTCTGCACCGAATTACTCCGATTTAGCACTCACTCAGCATTTAATCATTGAGCCTCTTGATCGTGATCAATCTTAAAGTAACTATAGAGTAATTTAAGCAACCACTGTTAATCCTGCTAGATAGTCCTTTAAGTGTCGATCATGGTCATGACATAATGTGCCAATGGGTAAATCAGAAGGGGTAAAAGCTTTAACATCTAACACTTCCAAAGTATCTTCTGGTTGCAATTCTCCCTCTGCTTCTGCTTCAATTAACACAGAAATAGAGTGAATCCTGGGATCTCGATGTGGACTTGAATAAACACCAACTAAACGACTTATTTTGCGTAATTCAAGCCCAGTTTCTTCTTTTAACTCCCGTTTTGCTGCTGTGGGAATATCTTCCCCCCAATCTACCAGTCCCCCTGGTAAACCCCATTTACCACTATCTTTACGTTGAATCAGAACAATACGACCATCGGATAGGATAGGAATAATAGTTGTCCCAGTAATGGGATGGTGGAAAATAACCCCCATAACGGTTTTGATATACTGCCAAACACGACCCATAAAATTAAGCTCAAACTAGGATTTTTCAAGTTGGGAACGGGCAACCTGTAAAGCTTGACGAATTTGCTCAAACCCTGTTCCACCATAGCTATTACGGGCAGCTACCACCTGTTTAGGGGTGATCGCTTCGTAAATATCAGCTTCAAAGGCGGGATGGAGTTGTTGCCATTCTTGCAAGGTTAAGTCTTTTAGTAACTTCCCAGATGCCAGACTGGTTTTTACCACTTTCCCAACTAAATTATAAGCTTCTCGGAAGGGAACTCCTTTCGAGGCTAAATAATCTGCAACATCTGTCGCATTTGAGAAGTCTTCATTCACGGCTTCTGTGAGTCTTTCTTGCTGAAATTCAATCCCTTCCTCTAATAAAATGGTCATGGCTTCTAAACAGCCTTGCACCGTTTTAACCCCATCAAAGAGCGCTTCTTTATCGTCCTGTAGGTCTTTATTATAGGCAAGGGGTAGTCCCTTCATCAGTACCAATAGCGCTTGTAAATGACCAAATACACGCCCTGTCTTACCCCGAATTAATTCAGGAACATCAGGATTTTTCTTTTGGGGCATAATACTTGATCCAGTGGCGCAACTATCCGTTAACCGAATAAAATTAAACTCATTGGAAGCCCAAAGGATTAATTCTTCACTTAGTCGGCTTAAATGCACCATAATTAAACTAGCTGCATTAAGGAATTCAATGGCAAAGTCACGATCGCTGACCCCATCCATACTATTAATATACACATTCTCGAATTCCAGTAAGGATGCACTATAATGGCGATCAATGGGAAAAGTTGTCCCTGCTAATGCGCCACATCCCAAGGGAGAGGTATTAGTACGATGATAGACTTCTCCGAGTCGTTCCCAGTCTCTTTGCGCCATTTGGAAGTAAGCGAGGAGATGGTGGGCTAAACTGACAGGTTGGGCTCGTTGTAAGTGAGTATAACCAGGAATCAGAGTTTCCACATTAGCTTCTGCTAAATTTAACAAGACTTGTTGGTAATTGCGCAGATATTCCTGAATTGTCTTAATTTGATCCCGTAAGTAGAGACGAATATCCGTTCCCACCTGATCGTTCCGTGATCTAGCTGTGTGTAGTTTTTTTCCCACATCGCCGACAATTTCCGTTAAGCGCCTTTCGACAGCAAAATGGACATCCTCTTGATCAATACCTGGGGTAAAATTGCCCTCTCGATATTCTTGGCGAATTTGTTCTAAACCTGAAACGAGGGTTTCGCCTTCTTCTGGGGAAATAATACCTGTTTTTGCCAGCATTTTAGCATGAGCTACTGATCCCGTTAGATCATACTCAATTAATTCAATATCAAAGCCAATACTAGCATTAAAGACCACGATCGCAGGATGTAATGAGCCTTCAAAGCGATCGCTCCATTTGGTTGATTGGGTCACGGTCAATCCTTTTCTCTTTACCAATTATCAGACTTAATTATAGGCGATTATGTTCTTGTGTTTTCCTTGCCTTGTATTCTGCGCACCGCAAAAGATCAATCGTTGCCAATAACAAAGATTGACATTTTTTGTTATGGTGAGGCGATGGTGGCAGTAAGTTCCATTAAGATTCCATCTTAGCTCCCTTCTGTTAAACTACAACTTTTCCATCGGCGCAACTTTTGGATCAATGATTTTCTGCCCTGCTCCTTCAAATTTGACCGCTAAATTGGTCTTATGTCCTGAGCCAAAGATATGGGTTACTTCACCTTCGCCAAAGACATGATGCACTAAGCGATCGCCCACAGACCATCTTTGTGCTTTAGTATTGGCAATTGCTAATCTCTGTTTGGTTCTTTTTTGCCGTTGTACGGTCTTAACATTACTCACCAGTAAATCAGCAGGAAGTTCATTTAAAAACTGAGAAGGCGCTTTCATTTCCCGTGATCCCCAAACAAAGCGCTCTCTAGCGTAGGTTAAAAATAATTGTTCTTGAGCACGAGTGACACCAACATAACATAAGCGCCGTTCTTCTTCTAAGGATAAGGGATCATCTAAGCTACGATTATGGGGAAATAGCCCCTGTTCTAACCCCACTAAAAAGACAACAGGAAATTCTAATCCTTTAGCGGAATGAAGGGTCATTAAAGATACCTTTTCTTGTCCTTCTTGCAAATCATCTAAATCAGACGCAAGGGACGCATTTGATAAAAAGCCCTGTAAGGTGCTGTCTTCTGTATCTTCTTGGAATCGCATAATCGCATTATATAACTCAGAAACATTTTCAATGCGGTTATCTGCTTGTTCTGTCCCTTCTGCTTGTAAGGCTTGAATATACCCCGATTGTTCCATCACCAAACTGAGAATTTCTGCGGCTGATAATGTACTAATTTGAGCTTGTAATTCCTTAATCATCTCAGCAAATCGATTAACTGATTTAGCTGCCCGTCCTGCTAAGGTGTTAACTGAGGTTTGATCGCTAATAATTTCCCAGAGAGGAACTTCTAACTCACTGGCTGCTTGGGTTAAATTCCCGATACTGGTTTTGCCAATTCCTCGCCGTGGTGTATTGATAATGCGCAATAAACTCACAGTATCAGCAGGATTGGCAATCAGTCTTAGATATGCTAAAGAGTCCTTAATTTCTTGGCGATCATAAAACTTAAAACCACCAACAATGGTGTAGGGAATATTACCCTGAATTAAAGCTTCTTCAACAGAGCGAGATTGAGCGTTGGTGCGATACAATACAGCAAATTGCCCCCAATTTAATTCAGGATTTTCCCTAATAAGTTCCTTCATTTTATTAATAATAAAGGACGCTTCTACTTCCTCATCATCTGCTTTAAAGCAATATATCGATTCTCCCCAGCCTCTTGTCGGTTTCAGTACCTTATCAATGCGCTGAGAATTCAGTGCGATCAGATGGTTAGCTGCTTGTAAAATATTTTCTCTAGAACGGTAATTCTCTTCTAATTTAACCATTGTTTTGGTTTGATCATCAGGCAAACCATCGCCAAAATCTGATTGAAAATTTAATAGGATCGTAAAGTCTGCCATGCGAAAACTATAAATCGATTGATCCGCATCTCCTACCACAAAAATAGATCGACCTTGCCAATTCCAGTTCTTTCTATTAGTCTCTCCGTTGGTAGATAATAAACGAATGAGATCATATTGAATCTGATTTGTGTCTTGGTACTCATCTACTAATATATGATTAAATTGCTGATACCAATAAGCTAAAACGGTTTCATTTTGTTGAAACAACTTAACAGGAATAAGAATCAAATCATCAAAATCTAGGGCGTTGTTTTGGGCTAATTTTGCTTGATATTCTTGATAAACTTCTGCAATCACTCGTCCTCGATAATTCCCATTTTCTCTGAGATAATCTTGTGGATTTAGCCCTAAGTTTTTGGCATTACTAATTTGATAGCGAACTGAACGGGGATCAAATTTTTTATTATCCAAATTCATCTGTTTGGTGACAATATTTTTGACTAAACTCTGGGCATCACTTTCATCAAAAATAGAAAAGGTACTTGTCCATTGATATCCTTTTTCGTCTTGGTATTTGCCAATATCATATCTTAAGATACGAGCAAATAAACTGTGAAATGTCCCAATCCATAGCTTTTTAGTGATTTTATGATAAACTTTAGAGAATAATTGTTTTTGTTCTGATTCAGATAATAATTCCAATTTTTTGCCATACTGACTTTCTGCCATACTTGCAGCAAAAATTTTCTCAATTCTTTCCTTCATTTCTCTGGCTGCTTTGTTAGTAAAAGTTACAGCCAAAATATTTTCAGGATTAACTTTGTGACATTGAATTAAATGGGCGATACGATAGGTTAAAGCACGGGTTTTTCCTGACCCAGCACCGGCCACGACCAATAAAGGACCACAAAAATGCTCAACCGCAAGACGTTGAGAGGGATTGAGTGAGGAAAGATAACTGAAGTCAGAAGTCATTTTTAGGGAGTTGGAAGTATGCTTAACGGGCGCAAGCCTTGCGCCCCTACAATGATACCAAAT
>JBFRWQ010000226.1:0-6920 GCA_051439665.1 Microcystaceae cyanobacterium
GGGATATTCCATCCATCGAGTTGTCTTTAAACTTTTAATTAACTCAGTCCGAAAAGAAGTAGATGGAATTTCTTTTCCCGTCTTATCTTTCTCTGGCTTGAAATGACGATAAATCTTTCTAATTACAAGGGTTTTAGCTGCTTCAGTACAGGCGTGTATGTCGTTAATTACTCTCTCAAATGTCTTTTGCCATTGCTTTTGAGGCAGTTGATACATTAATGGGGGATTGGTTTTTTGAAACTCTTTATAAAGCTTTTGATGAGAGATTCCCCAAGCTTGAAGGCTACAGTATTTATTCCAAATATCTGAGCGTAATCTTCCGGCCCGTTTGGCCATAATTCGAGATGCATCTACATCACCACCGATACAGTAACCGATGCGGGTTACTGCATAATGAGTTTCGGCGTTGATCTTTTTACGTTGCATAACTTGTTGGGTTGCTGTCTCTTTGTCTATTTTACTACGCTTTTTCGCTTGGATGAAAGCAAATAGCGTCTGTGTCCTCCAGGACTTTTTGTAGATTCTATCAAGCCATCATCCACCCATCTTGATCATGTTTTAGGGTGGTAGCCAAATTTTTCTGGTACTTGCTTAGGGGTTAAATACATGATGTCCGTTTCCTTCCTATTTACCCCTATATATTGCGCTATATCCCTACTTAATGGCCAGACTCTGACTTTGACTGACAAAAGTATCTAAAACAAAGAATGTTTCCCCCATTTTATTACCCACATCATTGACTTTTTGCTGAATTTCATCTAAAAATTCATGTAATCCCACCTTGGCAATATCTTCAAAGGTTGTATAGCCTAATTCCCCACACAAGCGCCCTAATGCTCGTTCGGCTGAATTAGACCAAGTTCCGATGGGAGTTCCCGTGATTTGGTGTAGCGAGCGCTGTACTTCTAACAAACAAAAATAAATAGATCGGGGAAAGTCTCGGTTTAAAATCAAAAAGTCAGCCACTCCATCAGGGGTAATGCGTCGTTGACGTTTACGGTACATTTCATAAGCGCTGGCTGATCTGAGCAGTGCGATCCATTGTACTTGATCTAATGGCGTTCCGATCCATTCCGCAGAGGGGAAGAGATAATAGTATTTAACATCCAATATTCTCGCTGTTTTGTCTGCTCTTTCCTGTAAGCGCCCCATTTGTCCAAAATGCCAACCCTCATTATGAGTCATGGTGGCATCCATTACCCCCGCAAACCGATGACTAGAGAGTTTAACCTGAGTAAAAAAGCTTGGTAACGTTGTTTGGGGATGATGGTTAGCCGCTTCTGTTACCATTAAATAGAACGCATTTACCTGTTCCCACATTTCCGAGGAAATGATCTCTCGTACTGAGCGAGCATTTTCTCTGGCTTGTGTTAAACAAGAAATGATGGAATTGGGATATTGAGCATCAAAGGTGAGGAATTGAATCACATTACTGCTACTAGGTTCGCCGTAGCGCTCCTTAAATAAATCTAAGTCTCCAGTTGTCCAAACAAGGGGTTCCCACTGTTGGGGGACTCGTTTGGGTAGATCTAACATAAGATGGAGATTAACATCCACAAAACGAGCCACATTATCGGCTCTTTCAATGTAACGATTTAGCCAGTAAATGGAATCAGCAACACGACTTAACATAATGGGAAATCATCGATCCTAACTAGGGATTCAGTGTAGATTAACATACAGACGGATAAATATTGTTGTGCTAGGATCTAGACTACCCTATAGTGCAGATAAATTATTACATTAATGCTGTCAAAGTTCCTCACTCAATTCTCACCTGGTTTGAGCATCGGCGTGACTATTGTAGTAGCAATTACCACTGCCGTAGGCATTCATACAATTCAGAGTATGAACCATTTAGCAAGGCTAACTGAGCATTTGTATCAACATCCCTTCACAGTCAATACAGCAGTTCTACGGATCGAAGCAGGTATTGTCAGTATGCACCGCTCAATGAAGGATGTGGCCTTAGCCAATAACCCAGCAGAAATTCAAGCGGCTGCTCAAAAGGTAGATCAGATTGAAGAAGCTATTTTAAAAGATTTCGAGGTCGTCTTAGCTCAATTCTTAGGAGATAAAGCCGTTATTGAAGCAAGTCGCCAGAAATTTGCTGACTGGAAGCCCATTCGAGATCGGGTGATTGAACTGCGTCAAGACGGCAAGATTGCTCAGGCGGCGGCTATCACTAAAGGGGAAGGCGCTGCTTACATTGAGGATTTGTTAGCCGATATTGATCAGGTGGAGGTATTTGCCAGCAATAAAGCAACTCAGTTCTTAGCAGAAGCCCAAGCCACCCAACAGTATATCCTGCGCTTAACCACTGGCTCAATTATTCTGGCCAGTGGGCTAACAGGAGCAGGGTTGTTTTGGATGATGCGACTCCTCCAACAGCGAGAACAATCACAAATTAAGTTAACCCTACAAACTCGTCGCTCTGAGTCTTTACTACGCTTACCCAAAATTGCTGAAACTGAGGATGAAGCGACTTTTCTTCAACAAGGACAGGAAATAGCAGAAGACTTAACTAATAGTCAAATTGCCTTTATTCATTTCGTCAATAATGGGGGAGAAACGATTGAACTGGTAGCTTGGTCACGTCGCACCCTAGAAAAATACTGTACAGCCGTCTTTGATAGCCATTATCCATTAAAAAAAGCAGGCATCTGGGCTGATGCCTTGCGCCAGAAGAAAGCGATTGTTTTCAATGATTATAATAACTATCCCCACAAGAACGGATTACCTGAAGGCCATGCCCCAATGCAGCGCTTCATTACTGTACCTGTCATCGAAAATGATGAGGTAGTAATGATTACAGGAGTCGGTAACAAACCCACTCCCTATACTGACCTAGATGTGGAAACCGTGCAACTCATATCCAATGAACTTTGGCGGCTTGTACAAAGGCGGCGTACCCTAGCTCAATTAGCAGAAGCCAATAAACAGAAGTTACAGCAAGCTCAACAAATCGCTAATTTTGCCAGTTGGGAAATAGATCATAAAACTCAGCAGATGACATGGTCTGAGGGCATTTTTCAGATTTTGGAAAAGACACCAGAACAGTTTGATAACTCTTATGAGACTTGGCGAGCCAGCATACATCCCGATGATCGAGAGATGGTTAATTCCATTTTTAGCAGTGCCATCGAACACCATCAAACCTATCAAATGTCCTATCGCTTGATCACCCATAATAGACTCATAAAACACGTCCAAGAACAAGGAGAAACCACCTATGGCGATTCAGGATTCCCTCTGAGAACGGTGGGGACTTTGCAGGATATAACCCAGCAGGTTCAGACGGATGCAAAAATGCGACAAGCGGCGGCGGTTTTTAAAAATACTACTGAAGGTGTTATGATAACTGATCTAAAGGGGATGATTCTAGAAGTGAATCAAGCCTTTTGTGCAATTACAGGTTATTCTCGTGAGGAAGTAATCGGTAACAATCCAAGACTCTTAAATTCTGGCCGATATGACCAAGATTTCTATGCAGGGATGTGGCAAAGCCTCATTAGTGAAGGTCATTGGCAAGGAGAAATTTGGAATCGCCGTAAAAATGGCTCGTCCTATCCAGAGTTACTCTCCATTAGCGCTGTAACCGATGATGACGGCAACCCTACTGGGTATGTGGGTGTTTTCTCAGACATTACCAAAGCCAAAGAATCAGAAGCAAGGCTGTATCATTTAGCCCATCACCATCCCTTGACCCAATTACCCAACCGAGTGTTACTCGATAGCCGTTTGGCACAAAGCCTAGAACGTTCTCGGCACAACCAAACAACACTAGCTGTCATTTTTGTTGATTTAGATCGCTTTAAACATATTAACGACAGCATGGGGCATTCTACAGGAGATCAAATCTTACAGGAGTTTGCCCATCGTCTTAAGCCCATCTTCCGCAGCAATGACACGATCGCCCATCTCGGCGGCGATGAATTTGTGTTGGTGTTAGAGGAGACTCACAGCACTCAAACCATAGTCGTTGTCATAGACAGGATTTTAGAAGTACTGCAACAACCGTTTAAGTTGGCAGAACGGGAAATTTATGTCACCGCTAGTTTAGGGATTAGTGTCTTTCCCGATGACGGTACATCTGCGTCTAGTCTGTTGCAGAATGCTGATGCTGCCATGTATAAAGCCAAAGCAGCCGGGGGGAATACTTACTGCTTCTACACTCAAGAAATGACGGCTGAAGCGCTCAAATATGTGGTGATGGAAAATGCCCTGCGGACGGCTATCTCTGAGGATCAATTCCACTTGGTCTTTCAACCCCAAATTGATCTGGCTTCCCGTCAGTGGGTAGGTATGGAAGTGCTACTGCGTTGGAACTATCCTGAACTAGGTAAGATATCACCTGCTGTTTTTATCCCCATTGCTGAACAAAGTAGCATGATTTGTGAAATTGGTATCTGGGTTCTGCGGCAGGCTTGTATCCAAGGAAAGCAATGGTTAGATAGGGGGGTGAATTTTGGTCGGATCTCTGTGAATATTGCAGGCGCTCAAATACAATCTGGTGATTTAGTCTCGATTGTTAGCCAAATCCTAGAAGAAACAGGATTTTCCCCCCAAGCCTTAGAATTGGAGGTAACAGAAGGATTTATTATGCAACAACCCGAAAGCCAGATTGAGCAACTTCAGACCATTCGGGATATGGGGATTCAGTTAGCGATCGATGATTTTGGCACGGGCTATTCGTCTTTGAGTTATTTAAAACAATTACCGATTGATAAGCTAAAAATTGATCAGTCCTTTGTCAAAGATATTCCTCACGATCAAGATGATATGGCGATCGCAGAAGCAATTATTGCTTTAGGGAAGGCTTTAAACCTAGAAATTATTGCCGAAGGGGTTGAAACAATGGATCAGGCTACTTACTTGCAGGAAAAGGGCTGTAAGCAAGCTCAGGGCTATCTCTTTAGTAAACCAGTTAATTCTACTGTCATTCCTCAACTTTTTACCCAGTGACGGTATTAATTTGAGACACTGAGGTTAAAGGCAAAATTAGGGATACAATACTGAGGAATTAAATTTGCCAAAATCATGAAAATCCTAGTTGCCAGTCATACCTATATCGTTAAGCTAAATTGCGAAAAGCTCAAGAAACTAGCTAATTTACGTCCTGATATCGAAGTTACCGTTGTTGTCCCCAAAATTTGGCAACCAGGGGGGGTGCAAAATAAGGTCATTGAATCTCAGCCTTGGGAAGAGGGAAATTTTAAGGTTGTTCCTCTCTCTAATTTCAGTCAAAATAATCAAGGCTTATTAACCTTTGGACAAGATATTATTGCTCTTTTAAAAGATTTCCAACCTAATATTATTCAAGTGGAACAAGGAATTAAATCTTTTGCCTATGCTGAATTCATAACTTTAAATAAATTCTTAAACTTAAAAGCGAAAAATTGCTTCTTTACATGGTGGAATTTACCCTATCAATCTAAGTTTCCCTTATCTCTGCTGGAAAATTATAATATTCAAAATACGGATGGATTGGTGGCAGGTAATAAAGATGCGGTGGATATTCTACAAGATCACGGATTTAAGAATCAACATACCATTTTACCACAATTGGGCGTTGATGAACAACTATTTGCCCCGAAAGAACAGCCTAAATTATCGCAAGAATTCGGCATGAGTGACGCTGAATTTGTGATTGGTTTTGTTGGGCGCTTTGTTCGAGAAAAAGGGATTTTAACTTTGATTAAAGCGCTATCTAAGCTGAAAGATTTAAACTGGAAACTATTATTATTAGGACGGGGTGAGTTAAAAGAAACCCTTAAAGAAGAAGCAGAAAAAATAGGAATTAACGAGCGCTTGATCCTAGTAGAAAGCGTTCCCCATGACGAGGTAGCTAATTACATTAACTTAATGAATGTTTTAGTCCTCCCTTCAGAGACAGACATGAATTTTAAAACCTTAACCTCAGTGGGGTGGAAAGAACAATTTGGTCATGTTTTAATTGAGGCAATGGCCTGTAAAGTTCCTGTGATTGGCTCTAATTCTGGAGAAATTCCCAATGTTATCGGTGAAGCAGGCATGATCTTTCCTGAAAAAGATGCAGACGCATTAAGCCATTGTCTGCGTCAACTAATAGAACAACCTCAGCAAGTGGAACAGTATGCTAACTTAGGGTATCAAAGAGCAATGGAAAACTATACAAATTTAGCCATTGCTCAGAAACAATTAGCCTTTTATGAGGAATTAATTCAACAAAATTAGTTATAATTGAAAAAGTTTTGTCCCTTCATCGATGGAAAGCAAAAGATTATGGAAGCCATTTATATTCCCAGATTACTAAAAGCCCCTAAACACACAGAAATTATCCAGATTCAAGATTTTATTACAGGAATTGATACCTTGTCACCCGTTAAAGGCTCTTTAAGCATTGCCCATCGACGGACATACTTAGAAGTGACGGTTCAAGCTAAAGCCATTTTAACCCTAAGCTGCGATCGCTGTTTACAACAGTACAATCATCGCCTCACCTTAGATACCTCAGAATTACTCTGGTTAGATAAAAATGTCCCTGAAGATGAGACTTCAATAGGTGATAAAGAGTTATCTGAAGATAATTTGGAAGAAAGCCTAGCCTCTGATGGTTATTTTGATGTTTATAACTGGCTTTATGAGCAATTATCCCTTGCTATGCCCCTACGTCAACTCTGTGGGAGAGATTGTCAGCCACCTGCTATCTCTCAACCCACTGATAGTTTAAAGGATAGTCGTTGGTCTGTCTTGGAAACCCTGAAAAATCAGTTAAATTAAACTACCTGAGTTAGGGATGATCTTTTTGGCAAAAATTTTCAACTTTTCGGGAATCTATTTTTTCCCACTGTAGGGATAGGTGTCATTGAAATCAATTTTAGGGACTGTCAAGCTCACACAGCACAACTTAACAAAACGATAACTAATGCTTGTTTATT
>JBFRWQ010000227.1:0-3996 GCA_051439665.1 Microcystaceae cyanobacterium
ATCAAGCGCTGTATCTGTATCTCCAAAGGACAGGTTACGACCCAAATTTCAGTGACTAAATCGGTCATCTTTGCTTCAAATAACAGAGGAATCACTAAAATAATTGTATTTTCAGAGCAATATTTAATACCTTCTTCTAATTTTTGCCGAACAAAGGGATGAATTTGTCCCTCTAACCACTCCTTTTCCTGAGTATCTTGGAAAATAATTTCTCCTAGCTTCTGTCGATTTAATCCTCCATTCTCTAAACAAATGTCTCGGCCATAGCGCTTAATAATCTGCTGTAAAATCGGTGAGTCTGTATTAACTGCTTCCCTTGCTAAAATATCAGCATCTAAAATCGGTAAGTTGTAATGTTCCTCTAAATACTGAGCAACGGTACTCTTTCCTGTACCAATTCCCCCTGTTAATCCGATAATACGCTGTGGTTTTGTCATGGTAATTTACTTTGATGCTTTGTGGTTATTAGGCTTCGTCTAATTGGTCAAACATCTCATTCAAAAAGAAATAAGCATTAGGACAACGCCATTTCAATCTGTTTACGGATATAAGGAGGATGAAAAGCTAGAACCATTTGCTCTTGGGAAATTCCCTTCAACATCAGTTGTTCAGTTACACTTTCTTCAAATCCATCAAAATAAATCCAGATTTTGTTTTCTCTAATTTCTGCATGAAATAAACAAGCATGGATATGTTTTTTTCCTTCCCATCCTTCATTGATTAGTAAAAAATGTTGGCGATCTTCACTGATAATTACCTGGCTTTTAAGTTGAGTATTATTTTGAGATAATTTAGCATATTGGCTTAAAATTTTAGACAGCAAGGTTTGATAAATTTCTAGTTGATCCATTTGACAATTTCCTCATTTAAGTTAATTCTATGCTAAAAACAAACAAAGTTTACAAAACTTTAAATCCATTTTGGGACTTGTTGTTGGGCTTTAGCCCTTCCCCTAGCTTATTTTAGTTCAATTTATTGAATGTCCTTACTCTCCTCACTACTAAACATAACTTTTCCCCGATAAACTGCCAATAATCGTAAGGTTAACGGACCAACAGTATAGGTATCCTCAGATGCGATCGCTTGAATTTCTTCAATCAATTTTTCTGATTGACTGACTTGTTCAACAAAAGCAATCAAGGTTTTAATTTGTCCATCTTCTACTTGAATCGGTCCAATTACCCCAGAGCGTCGGGTGCGAAATCGAGCCGCCGATAAGAGAATATCTAATCGCTGTTCAATATCTTCTTCTTGACGATTCTCAGGATCAATCGAGATTTTAGCAATAATATCGCCTTGTTGATAAATTTGTTCGTTGGGGACAATATCCGCAAAAACTCTCACTTCTCTTTCTCCTTTGACATAATTACCAGCCGAAAGAATTCGCACCACATAGTCCCCTTTCTGTTGTAATTGTTGCACCAATTGTTCTACCTGAGCTTTAGTTATTTTGACCACTCGTTCTGAAGGATCAATGGTGACTTCTGGATCATTAATGGCTCGAATTGCGTTACGATTAGCCTGCCTTAATAACTCATCAATGGCGGGCAAAATGGTATCGGTTTCAACAATACGAATGGCACCAAAGGCCAGTAATTGTCCCCGTAAAAGGGCAATTTGTCGTTCTCGTAGGTCTTGATAGATTTGGTAATATTCTTCTAAAACAGTCACTTGTCGCTGTAAAAAGGTGCGTTGAGATTCAAGTTCTTTTAACTTTTCTTCTCCTTCTTGTAGAAATTGATCCTTAGTGGCAATTTTTTGGTCTAATGTGGCAATCTTTTGATCCCGTCGGTTAATTTCTCCTTGTAACTGCTTTTGTTGTCCTTGTAATTGATCCAGTTGCTGTTCTAACAAGGTTAGTTTTTCTTGTCTTTGCTGTAAAACTTGTTCCTGTCCTTGCAATTCTAAATCCTGATTTTTAATCTCTGTTTGTAATCCTTGAATTTGTTGATCTAATTGTTGTCTTTGTTGTTGTAACTCCTCTCGATCCTTTAACAGAACTTGAATATCTGAGCGTAACTGTTTCGCTTGTCCTGACACTGCTTTTAACTGATTTCTAGCTGTATCAAAATTACGATTAATATTTTTTAACTGATTTTGTACGATTTCTTGTTCAGTTTTTGCGGAATCTAGCGCTGTTTCAATCTCTCTTTTTTCTCGTTTGGCATCATTAAGTTGATCTCTAGCAATGCGAAGATCCCGTTTAATCCGATCTAAATCAAAAAGACCTTGACGCAAGGGTTCACTAGAAGCCAATAATACCCCTAAAGTAGAAGCAGAAATGAGCGTCCCTGTCACAACCGTCACTAAAATGGCTGTTTGCTTGGGACGTAAATTAAAGATTCTTAAACGTGCCTTTCCGACCTTTGTACCAATGCGATCGCCTAATGCAGCAATCACTCCTCCTAAAATAAGTGCTACCAAGATAGCAATGATAGCAATGGTTGACATAAGCAGCTTATGTGAATTGTTGACTCAAGGCCACAGGGTTGTGAACCGTAATTTTCTTCTTATGAATAGAAATCATCTCATCTTGACGCAATTCTCCCAATAATCGGGTGACAGTTACTCTGGTAGAACCAATGGCTTCTGCGATCGCTTGATGGGATAATTTTAAATCAATCCGAATTCCTTCTGTTGTCGGAACCCCAAAATCCCGACAGAGAATCAAGAGAAAACTGACTAACCGAGATCCCATATCCCGATGGGCTAGGGTTTCGATCATCATTTCTGTTTGTAGAATACGAGATGACAAGCCTTGCAGCATTAGTAACGATAGATCAGGGTTACTGGCCAATGCTTGTTCCACCTGTTCAATGGGGGCTGAGAGCAACTCTACAGGAGTAAAAGCAACTGCATGGTAGAATCGGTCAGAGCGCTGTCCTGTGATCAAAGATAAGACCCCAAAAACGCTATTTTCTCGTAGCAGTGCCACTGTAATCTCTTCCCCAGCTTCATAGACTCTAGAGAGTTTGACCGCCCCTTTAAGGAGGAAATAGACTCTTTCGGCAGGATCGCCAGGGAAAAATATAGTTTTCCCACGTTCAAAGCTTTCGACAACGGGAGGAAAAGAACCGCTACTAATGCGGCGAAAAACAGCAGCTAGGGGTTTATCTTGGATCAGGGTGACATCCATTGCAGTCATTAGGCTTAAAAAGTAACAGGTTGATCAGGGATTTGTTAATGAGTTGGTAGGTGACAATTGGTTTAAAACAGAATTTTAGAGGTTCAGGAGTGGATAAATTACGGAAAAATTAGGTATTTTTTCCAGTTTAAAGAGTTTATCTTTCCGATTACTCTTATTCTATGGTTAATTTTGTCTAGCTACCTCATAAGATAAGTGAGAGCGCTAACGATTATCAAAGGCGATGACAAGAGGTTTAGCGCTTTAATATTCTGTACGATTATAACGAGTAAAGATAAAGTATAGTCTATTAGGCCGTTTTATTCTATTTAAGTCAAGATTTTTTAATAAAATTGCCATACCCGCAAATGCTTCTGCGAGCGCTACTCTAATGGAATAGATGTAGGTTGGGTTGAGGCACGAAACCCAACACTAAGGCTTGTCTCAGGGCTAAAGCCCAACAACAGCAATTTCTCATGCTTTATTTTAGCTCTGCTGTAATGGGCAAAGCCCATCCTACTCTACTCTAATGAAATAGACGTAGTTGAGGCACAAAACCCAACACTAAGGCTTGTCTCAGGGCTAAAGCCCAACAACAGCAATTTCTCATGCCTTATTTTAGCTCTGGTTTGATGGGCAAAGCCCATCCTACTCTACTGTATGCCCTGTCTCGGTAATCACTTTTTTTAGTTCTTCTTCGGATGCTTGAGTCTCAATAGTGACGATTTTATTGGCTACATCAACAGAAACGTCAGCGCTGGGGATATTGCTTTGAATCGCTTCGGTGATCGTCTTAGCGCAACCGTCACAAGCAATGGAGGGGACTTTTAAGGTGGTCGTCATGGCTCTAGAATAGATAAAGTCTAATAAAA
>JBFRWQ010000228.1:0-5672 GCA_051439665.1 Microcystaceae cyanobacterium
AGTAAATCAGATTATAAAAAAGACAAAAAGTCAAGTAAATCTGATAGCGCTAAGGTAGAGAAATAAATAGAACCTCCATCATTAGAGAAAACAGAAACACAAGAAGAAGAAGCATCTTCTCAGCCCCAAAATCCCTTGAAAGATAAAACCCTTGTCATCTTGGGTACATTATCAAAACTCAATCGGAGTCAGGCCAAAGATTTAATTGTAAAAGCAGGAGGAAGAGTCGTCAGTTCTCCCAGTGGTAAAGTTGACTATGTAGTCGTTGCTAAAAACCCTGGTGAAAAGCTCAAAAAAGCACAACGTCTGAATCTGTCTCAATTATCAGAAAAACAATTCTTAGAGTATTTAGATGTCTAAGGAATCAGAATTAAATATCTAAAACCTAAAACCTAAAACCTGATGTATTGTATCGGCTTAATGAGTGGGACTTCCGTTGATGGTATTGACGCAGTGTTAGTTGAAGTGACAGGTCAAAATGAAGACATTCAAGTCAATTTAATTAACCATTGTCAAACAGATTATCCCAAAGACTTACGACAGCAAATTCTAGAAGTATGTGGTGGAAAAAGCTTATCAATGGCAGAATTCGCCCAATTAGATGATGCGATCGCTGTCGAATTTGCCACAGCAGCCAAAGCCGTGCAAACATCCCATTACCCCGCCCAAATTATCGGTTCTCATGGTCAAACCGTCTTCCATCGTCCCCCAACCGCCTCTAACTTAGGCTACAGTCTGCAACTGGGTAGAGGAGCGCTAATTGCCCATTTAACCCAACTTCCTACCATTAATAACTTCAGAGCAGCCGATATTGCAGCCCAAGGACAAGGCGCTCCCTTAGTGTCTAAAATTGATGTTTGCCTATTATCTGATGATCAAAAGACACGCTGTATTCATAATTTAGGAGGAATTGGCAATTTAACCTATCTTCCTGCTAAAAAAGAACCAAATTGGTTAACCAACGTCAAAGGATGGGATACAGGTCCTGCTAACGTTCTCATTGACTTAGCCATTCAGCGCCTAACCCAAGGGGAGCAAACCTACGATCATCAAGGGCAATGGGCAGCGAAAGGAACACCCTGTGCCGAATTAATCGAGCAATGGCTCAACCATCCCTTTTTTGCTGAACCACCCCCAAAATCAACAGGAAGAGAACTATTCAGTCCCACCTACTTAGACCAATGTTGGCAAACAGCCCAACCCTATCATCTGAGTATAGAAGACTGGTTAGCCACCCTCACCGATTTTACCGCCGCAACGATGGTTGATAGCTATCAAAGGTTTTTACCCAATTTCCCCGACCAAATTTTACTCTGTGGAGGAGGGAGTCATAACCTATACTTGAAGAAGCGCTTGGCAGATCGTCTTCCTTCCTCAACCGCTATTTTAACCACCGACGATGCAGGATTAAGTGGAGACAACAAAGAAGCGATCGCTTTTGCGATCCTAGCTTACTGGCGATTTCACTGTCATTTTGCGGGCAATCTCCCCAGCGTGACAGGAGCGATCGCTGATCAGCTACTAGGTGATATTCATCTCCCGATCTTGTCTGTTAGAGAAAATACAGACAGCCCCAATTAATTCTCTGTAAATGATATTTCTCGGTAAATTTCGGGAAGCCTAAGTTAAGAAAGGTGTGATGGGGGTGATTGATTGCCAAGCAGTTCCATTGAAGTTTTCGAGCGCACATTGTACTCAAGGAGTGAATAATTGGCTCATAGCTTTTTAATTGCAGCCGGCCGCTGGACACTAGAAGGATACTGGCTTGAGCGCAGTCAAATGCCCATGATCGTACAGGGTAGAACACTTGTTGCATGGAGCCGAGATAATTGGTTTACAATGGTAACAAAACTGGCTTTTCCTGAAAGTGAGCGGGAGGATATCTCTTTCCAATATCGGGGTCGTCTTGATGGAGAAGAGCAGTACTATACTTATATATTACAGCAAAGTCAATTAGGACGCATTGAAGGGGAAGGGTGGATCGCCCCCAATTCCATTATTCAGCGCTATTGGGTACGAGGCGATCACCAAAGGAGAAGTGGCTTTGAAACCTTCTACCAAATTGACCCCCAGACCTATCAACTGTCCAGTGGTATCCTGACTGGTCATCATTTAACCAGTACGATGGAAGCCAAGTTAAAACGACAGGATTAAGGGATTATGTCTATTTTCTTCTGTCTCACCTACTAAAGCTATAGTTTATCATTACTTCATCCCACCTTAACTATCATGCCCGCAGATTCTAGACACCGCCGTTTACTGGCTAACCGTTATCAACTCATCGACTTGGTGGGTAGTGGTGCGATGGGTCAAGTCTATCGCGCTGAAGACAAATTATTGGGAGGGGTAACCGTTGCGGTAAAATTTCTCTCTCAGGCGTTACTAAACAGTCGAATGAGGGAAAAATTTGAAGGAGAAGCGACCATATCTGCTTTATTGGGGGAAAAAAGTATTCACATTGTCAAAGTAAGGGATTATGGTGTTGATGAAAAAGAGATTCCCTTCTATGTCATGGAATTTTTGCAGGGGGAAAGTCTTAGTGAAATTATCAAATTTCGCCCCGTGTCCTTAAGTCGTTTTCTCAAATTAACTCGTCAGATTTGCTTTGGCTTAGAATGCGCTCATCAAGGGACAATGTTTCAAGGAGAAATCTGTCAGGTGGTGCATCGGGATATTAAACCAAGTAATATTTTAGTAGTTCAGGATTCAACCTTGGGAGAATTGGTAAAAATTCTCGATTTTGGAATCGCACGAGTGGTACAGCAGGAAAAAAGCCAAACTCAGTCATTTATGGGGACATTAGCCTATTGTTCCCCTGAACAAATGGAAGGAAAAGAACTGGATAATCGCTCCGACATTTATAGCTTGGGCATTATGATGTATGAAATGCTCACAGGAGAAATGCCGATTTTTCCAGATAATTCATCCTTTGGCGGTTGGTATGAAGCCCATCACTATTCCCAACCCCGTCCCATTAGTCCTAGCTTAAATTTAGCCCCTCAAGTACAAAGTTTAATTCTACAATGTCTCGAAAAAAGTCCAAGCGATCGCCCACAAACCGTCGGTGATTTATTAGAATTATTGGAAGCCTTAGAACCTAATCAGCCACCTGCTGAGAAAAATGGTCAAAGCAATGATGAAGAGACAATCATTGTTTCCAAGGAACGTAGAGAGGAGATAACCCGTATCAATCAATCTGCAACGGCAGTTAAAGCCGATGCTCAGTTTAATTTGGATACCTGTTATCAGATGACTTGGCCAAGCAATAAGCCACAACAAAAAATTGTCTTTCCCTACATCATGCGAGAGAACGAGCAGAAATTTCCCAGTTTGTGGATTATGTTGGATGAACAAGATATTGTCAATCGCATGAATAGTATCCGCTACAATCAATTCATTCTCATGAAAACACCCCACCCCATGCTGTTGTGGATTACGGTACTATACCATCAAGTTTATGGTCCTCGTTGGTTACCTTGCTATTTAGACTTAAAAACCACATCAGGCCAGAGATTTACCCGTTTATTAGGAGAACTAGAGTCCTATTTATTGTTATTTTTTGCGGTCGAAAAACCTGGTCGTTGTCAGCACGTCATGACTTCTACTATTGCCCCCAGTCAATGTCGTACCTTAATTGAATGGGCTGATACCAGTAAAACCTTAAAAGGGGGTCAACCGCAAATTACGAAGCGACTGCTAAAAGCAGAATTGGATAAACTGAAACCGAAAATTGTCATGAAGTTAGAATCTATTAAGACGGTACATAGTCGGGATTTATCGGGTTAAAAGTAGTTACCAACTGTGATTCAATTAAGAAATGTACTACCTTTGCGTTGAGATTCTTTTGGTAGAATGTTAATCTCTTATGCTTACCTGTGTACTAATTAGAATTTACTCTTTCTTTTGCCAACTCTTGCCATGAAAATTGCGATCGCAAGTGATGAAAAAACCTATTTAACCGATTATGTGACCGAAGAACTGCGTCAACGGAACTTTGAGGTTATCTCATTAGGAGTCCTCGATGCTCATCCCTTACCCTGGACAACTGCATCAGAAAAGCTGGCTCAGACAGTGGCTCAAGGACAAGCGGATTATGGGGTCTTATTTTGTTATACTGGTACAGGCGCTTCAATTGTGGCCAATAAAGTACAGGGAATTCGTGCAGCGCTTTGTGGAGATGCAGCTACAGCACAAGGGGCAAGGCGCTGGAATGATGCTAATGTATTAGTAATGAGTCTGAGAGCCACATCACCAGAAATTGCTAAAGAAATGTTAGATGCTTGGTTTTCCACGGATTTAGACGCAGAGGAAAAAGAAAGAATCCAAGAGATTGCTGTAATGGAACAAAGAATGAATAATAATATTAAATCCGTTTGAGTAACCATAGTTAACTGATAGGGAGGTAGGAGGGCTATCCTGAACTTATGGTGATCAGTAAAACTTATATATAGTAGGATGGGTTAGGCACCCAGGATAACTTTTAGGAAAACCTTATAATTTTTGATTTGTGCCGTAACCCATCGCAGGATTTTTGTATATTTTTATACATTCTCCACCACAATCTCAGGAGAGCCAACTAATTATTGCGAGGATTAAACCATGATTCCTGTACAAGATGCTGAAAATTTGATTTTACAGTTAATTAAGCCCCTAACAGAGACAGAAACCTTACCTTTAGAAGCCAGTCAGGGGCGTATATTGGCACAAGAAATTACCAGTTCCCTCGATTTTCCCTATTGGGATAACTCAGCAATGGATGGCTATGGGGTTAAATATGAAGATGTAAAAGGAGCGAGTGAGGATAAGCCAGTTATTTTAGAGATAACCAGTGAAATTCCGGCAGGCGCTACGCCACAAAAACCGATACAAAACCAAGAAGCAGCGAGAATTTTTACGGGGGCGATGGTGCCAGATGGGGCAGATACCATTATTATGCAGGAAAATACCCAACGGGAAGGCAATCAGGTGAAAATTTTGGTTGCACCCGAAAAGCGCTCTCAGTTTGTGCGACGGAAAGGAGATTATTATCAAGCAGGAAATACACTATTAACGGCAGGAACTGTCCTAAATGCCCCTGAAATCGCTGTTTTAGCTACGGCTCAATGTCCAACTGTCACAGTGTATCGTCAGCCCAAGGTGGCTATTTTTTCCACAGGAGATGAATTAGTGTCACCGAATACCCCTTTACAACCAGGGCAAATTGTTGACTCTAATCAGTACGCATTAGGCGCTTTTGTTCAATCTCAGGGGGCAATTCCGATTTTAATGGGGATTGTTCCTGATGATAAAGCTATTTTAGCTGAAACTATGCAAAAGGCTATTAATCAAGCTGATATAGTTCTTTCTACGGGTGGGGTTTCTGTGGGAGATTATGATTATGTCGAAGCATTATTAGCAGAGTTAGGGGGGAAAATTGAGATTCGCAGTGTGGCAATGAAACCTGGGAAACCCTTAACCGTGGCTAAATTTGACAATGATTGCTTATATTTTGGCGTTCCAGGTAATCCTGTTTCTGCTTTAGTGAGTTGTTGGCGCTTAGTGCAACCTGCGTTAAAAAAATGCGCTGGTTTATCTGGGAATTATCAACCACAATGGCTAAAAGCTCAGTTACAACAGCCTTTGAAATCGGCAGGGAAACGGGAAACTTACTGTTGGGGGCAGTTAAAATTAGT
>JBFRWQ010000229.1:0-6080 GCA_051439665.1 Microcystaceae cyanobacterium
GCTTACTCATCTACTGCATTTTTAAATCTTTGAGTAAGAAAGGCATAACCATTCCCGTTGCTAAACTAGAAATTGCGATCGCAATGGCCACATTAACACCCGTGATTCCCAATCCTAGTAATAACAATAAACCCAAAATGACACCAATAGCGAGTTGGCGGTAAAAATAGCCCGCATTACGAACTAATTTTCCTCTTAACAATAACTTAGTAGAAATCCAAGTAAATTCAATCATTGTTGCTTACTCCTAGACAAATTTAAAGACAACTAAACCAATGGCAATCACAGGAATTGCGCCCGCCGGTCCCAATAAACTGCCGATCATTGCAGCTAATTGATAGCCTAAATCTTTACCTGCTAAGATCATGCCACCGATCGCTCCTCCAATCAAAGAACAAATACCAGCGATCGCTAACCAAAATATCCCTGTCAGGAGGGTAATTTCCCCAGTCATGACATTGCCCATAAACTGATGAATGACAGGATTTGCCATGAGATTTCCGAAAATGTCAGTCATAAAAACTCAACTCCTTTTAATTAGTTGTGGTGTAACTAGCCAATTCTTGTTCAATTCCTTGCAGCGCTTGGCTAACAACCTCTAAGCGATCGAATTGTTGATATTGTCTAAACAATTGATCCGCTTCTTGATAATAGGTTTTCGCCTGACAAAGATTGTGGTAATTGCCCTTTTCGGGGTGTTCAATATCATCAGGTAAATTAGATAAAGCATTGGCTTTATTAGAGATCGTCGCTGCATACTCCAGGGGACTCTCTTGCACAGTACGAACCTTTAATGCTTCATCGTAGGCTGCGATCGCCTCAAGGTTATTTTCCACAGGATGGGTACTGGGAAGGTACTGTAAGGCATTGGCAAGATTATTTTGCAGCATGGCATATTCCTGCCCGTGCTTTCTTAACGTCACCCACTGCAAAGCAGATTTTAATGCTTGTACGGCCATTGCTTGACGCATTTCATCCCCTTCTGGGGTTAAAGCGTTAGAAAGATAAGAAATAGCAATATTATTCTGAATAATTGCAAATTCTTGCGGATAACTCTCCCCATTAAACACAGTCAATGCCTTTTGATAAGCCTGGTTTGCTTCTGAGACAGTCGCCCCTCTAAAAGGGACTAGCGCTTGAAGCACGACTCCCAAATTCATCTGGGTTTCGGCTACCTCTTCAGGGGAAGCATATTCTTCAAGGATGGGAAGGGCTGTTTCATAAGCTGCTTTGGCTTCTAATAGTAAGTCTGCCCCATCTGCGGGAATGGTTCGTAAAGCTGTCCCCATACCCGACCAACATCTAGCCACTAATAGGGGATAATCAGGGGGACATAATTCTAAGCCCCGACGGTAAAGAAGCACTGCATCTTCAAGTTGCTGGGGACTTTTCGGCTTTTTTTGCAGTCCCGCAGCGATTTCAATAAGCATCTTTATCTTTTCTGGTAAAGACGCTTCATCGGACTCTAGGGCAGCTAACGCTGCTTTCACATTAGCATCACTGAAGGTTAAGGTCACGCTTGTCAAGTCTCCTCTACTTAGGTTGGGGGTTGGGGTGAGATTTTAGATTCTGGCAGATCAAAACCTCACACATCACACCTTGTCTCATAAGCAAGCCTTATTGTGGGCGCAAGCCTGGCACCCCTACAGATAAGATGATTTATTGGACAAGGCGTAAATCAAACATGAGTCTAAGCCGTTCTAAAGCGGGCTAATTCTTCCCCTGTTTTGGCATCATGGGCGTGTACGGTACAAACCAAACAAGAATCGAAAGAACGGGCGACATGGCCAACTTCGACGGGGTTAGTAGGATCTTCAACGGGAATTCCCACTAATGCTTCTTCAATGGGACCACGTACATCATTGCCATCTCTTGGACCCACATTCCATGTCGTAGGAGCAACTACTTGATAGTTTTTGATTTTGCCGTCTTCTACTTCAACCCAGTGACACAAAGCACCTCGACTGGCCTCTGTTCCCCCCCAACCTTTGCCATTTGCTTCTTGGGGTTTAATGTACCAAGGTTCATTCAGTTTAAATTCCCGCAAACACCGTTCCACTTCCCGATAAAGTTTCACAGATTCGTGCATCCGAGCAAATTCACGGAGATGAACACTCGGTCCACCCATTTTTTTGAACATATCGAGGATCAACCCATCAGAATGTTGCCAACTTTCGCCGTGGCTACCCCCTGCGACTAATTGACGGGCTAAAGAACCCACTTCCATACGGCCTAAGTCTTTATGACTGACTGCCGTTGACCAAGAATATTTTCCTTCGTAGTCTCTAGCATTATTTTCTAGGGGGTTGGTGGTGCGATCGTAAGGATGGACATCAGCGCTGCCTTCTCCATACCATGCGTGACTGGTATTCTCCCGTGCGAAGCTATGATCAACCAACTGATGGGTATCAGTAAAACTATCATAGACACCACTTTTCATAATGACGGCAGCATTACGACCTTCGATGGTGGGGTTTTGATATTTATCTTCGTGGGGAAGATAACCCCAAGTTAAATAGCGCCCGGGACCTTGACCATATTTGTCTAAGCCAATATCTAGCCCCATACGCCAGTAAAACCCTAGATCTGAGTTAGCATGGTTGGGACTTTCCTCTAACCACGCCATAAAGTCGTCATAAGTTTGAATTTCTTCGTAACGTTCCAAAGAACAACCTAACCAGACAGGTTCTAACCAATTGGTGCGGAAATACTCCATAATACCCCAACCACGAGTTACATCGGTCAGAGTTGGCGCACACATGACCCCACCTGGCACCATATAACTAGAATGAGGCCATTGTCCACCAAAGAGAGCATATAACTCTACGGGTTTGGCTGAAGTTGTAATCGCTAATTCGTAGGAACTGCCTGTGAAGGGACTAAAGCGCTTACAAGCTTCTTCATAGAAAGGACTATGTTGATACTTTTTGTTGGTTAAATCAACTGCGTAGAGGGCATAAAAATGGCGAGGATGACTTTGAATCGTTTCCACCAATTGACCCAAATTACGGGCTAAGATAGCGTTGGGAGGCACTTGAGTTCCCCAAGCGGTATCCAATGCCCAAGACGCACACGTTAGGTGGGATGCACCACAAATCCCACAAATTCGAGGAGTGACAATTAAACCTGCTTGAGCGTCTTTTCCTTTGAGGATGACTTCAAAGCCTCGAAATAATTCGGCTCTAGTCCAAGCGTTAATAACTTGTCCATCTTCGATATCGACACGAACATCTAAATCTCCCTCGACTCTTCCCACGGGAGAGATTTCTAATTTTTGTACTACCATTGTTTCCTCTCAAGTAAAAATGTTTGTCTGTAGGTATCAGGTATCAGGTGTTAAGGTTAACTCTCTAAGATATAGAACCTGAAACCTAAAACCTAGAACCTAAACAGTGAAAAAGTCATCCTCAGCCCAAGAAGGACTGGTATCTTTCGCTTTAACTGTCATAACGGCATACTCTTTTTTGTTTACGCCAGGGGGTAAATCCTTGGGAACACCCATCACGGTTTGGGTTTTGAAAACCGTTCCTGGTTGGAGATCGTGGAAAGGAAACTCAGGCTCAGTACATCCTAAACAGGGCATTCCTGCACGGGTTTTGGACGAGACTCGATTCCAAAGGATACGATTACAGGAAGAGTGGGTCATCGGTCCTCGACATCCCATATCATAAAATAGGCATCCAGTACGCTGTCCGAAGTCCTCAGTGTTAACTCGGTAGCTAAAGTGCATATTACGAGTACAGCCTGTTTGAGTAAAGCTGCGGAAAAAGGTTTCAGGACGGTGGAATTCATCTAAGGTGATGTCAGCAACCCTTCCTGTGGCCACTGCGACCAAAATTTGGGAGATCCAGTCGGGATGGGCGGGACAACCTGGGATATTAATTACAGGGAAACCAGATTTAGCCCGATAATCTTTTCCTAAAAAGCCCCCTTCATTGCGCTTCAGGAATTGTAATCCCTGAGAATCGGTTGGGTTAGGTGCCATTGCTGGGATACCGCCATAGGTGGCACAGTCTCCCACTGCAACCACCACGTTAGCTACTTTCGCTAAGTCTGTTACCCAATCTTTCATGGGGCGCTCTGCGAAACGATTCCATTCCCCGGTTCCGTTGGGTGCATTCACCACTGTTCCCTCAAATACGAGAATATCAACGGGAATTTTACCGGACACACAATCTTTGAGGAGTTGCTGTAAGCTATCTCCTAATTCGAGTCCCAGTGAAGGATGCCAGAGAATGTTGATCCCAAAATCTGTCACTAAATCGACAACGGTGGGCTCGTCTGCATTGAGAAACGAAAGGGTGTTTCCCGAACAAGCGCCACCTTGCAGCCAAAGAACATTAGCCATAAGACTATCTTTATTTGTTTGGTGTCTATTCTTACTTAATTACCATAATGCAATAGGTTTCATTCATTCCTTTATTGTCTTCAGAAAAATTTAGAAAACTATAAGGTTTTCATCATAAAGATGCTTAAATTAACAGTATTTTTAGTGGAATTGTTAGAATTTCTTAAGGTTATTTGTAACCGTTAATACAGTTATTCATTGTTCCCTTTGTCTTTGACTATGATTGATTTGATTGAATGATTGGCTATGATCATTTTTTCGGGATTATAGCTAAACGCAGAATGAAGAATGAAGAATGAAGAATGATATTCCCTACTATGAAAGGGATCGCAGCTATGTTTGATTGTCAAACACCGATTAGGCATAGAGCTATATCTCTATGATAAGCAAATAAGTCTTTTTGCGCAGTCAATTCGTTAACCACCCCATTAAGATAAAGTTATCCCCCTTAAGTGGGATTAGGGGGATAATATTCTTGTTAAGAGTAACTAATAGGAGTTTAACCCATGAGTAACGAACAAAGCACGGTAACATATTCCCTTGAGGAAATATTAAGAGAGATTCAATCAGATCTCACAGAAATCAAGGTCAGTCAAGCCCGATTAGAGGAAAAACAAGCCCGATTAGAGGAACGATTATCAGGAGAGATTAAGACGTTAGAACAAAAAGTGACGGGAGAAGTTAAAACGTTAGAACAAAAAGTGACGGGAGAAGTTAAAGCATTAGAAGAAAAAGTAGATGGTATTGCTAAACGTCTTGATTATCAGGAATTTATCAATCGAGGAGTTATTGTTGGCTTAATACTTGCTATTTTAGCAGGATTATCTAAATTATTCGGATTTATTGGCAATCCTTAATCCCCATCCCTGCTGTTCAGTTTGTTGATTATGGAGATAGAAAGAGAGAAGAGGAGGGAGAGAGGGAAGTCTTCATTTTCCCCACACTCTCTATTTTATTAACTTTTCAGGCTTAACCGAACAGTATTGACTGGGGTATGATAAACCAGATCTGGTATAAAATCAGCGATCGCTGTTAGATTAACTTGGTATAAATACTTAAATAATCAGCCAAATTAACCAAATTTATGATAACGCAAAACTTTGATAGATAAGGGTTTTAGGGTTATTCAGCAAGCCCTAAATCAGTCTTATTGATGAGCAGTTATCTCTATCATGTTATTCATTTAATCATTAAAATCATAGTTTTAGACAGTCTTTTATTAAAACCTAATCCTTCATGCTAAGTGCCACAATTTGCTTTTGTATTTTCTCAAAAACCGTTAATGCAGCTTTTTCTACTGTGTCACTTAATTCTAATCCTAAGTCCAAATTTTCTGCTTCAATTAAATACACCATAACATCTTGAGGAAAATCATCACCAAATATTTTTCGTCCTACAGCTAACGCATTATCCCAACGAAAATCGTGAAGATTATAACTCGGTTCAGGTAAACTTTCTAATTCTTCCCCTGGGACTTCAAAAATAGCGCCTGGTTCGGAATTTGTTACACAAGCATCAATAACAATCAATTGTGTACTGCCTCTCGCTTGAAACATGATCTCCATCCCTGCTGTTCCTGCATCATAAACACGCACATTAGGACATGATTGTTTACTCAAAAATTGTTGCAGTCTTTGGGCAATTATGACACCAACTGCATCATCACATCGATTTAGATTACCACAACCAATAATTGTCAGCATATAAATTATGAATTATGAATTATGAATTA
>JBFRWQ010000230.1:0-3771 GCA_051439665.1 Microcystaceae cyanobacterium
ATGTCAGGGTTTTTTAAGCTCTTAGCGATGAAGAAAGAGGGTAAATTAGGAGTAAAAGTATCTTTACCCTGTTATTTAAACAAAGAAGGTTATTTTCCTCTGGTCTATCCCCAACCTTATCTCAAGAATGGGATGGTACAGTTGTCCGTATCTAACGAGTTTAAACGTAATTATCGGGAAACCCACGGTGAAGTGTTTAAACCCTTTAAATTCTCTATTCCGCCAATGATTAGAGGGAAAAAGATTCGAGAATTTAGAATCATTCCTAAGTACAATGCTCGTTATTTTGTCGCTCAATTTGTCTATGAAATCAAAGAGGAAAAAGGAGAAAACTTAAACCCGAATCAATGTCTGAGTATCGACTTAGGACTGAATAATTTAGTAGCAGCCATTGATACAACTGGGTCGTCATTCTTAGTGGATGGACGCAAGCTAAAATCAATTAACCAATGGTACAATAAGTTGCTCTCAAAATATCAGTCAATAAAGGACTTACAGGGGATTAAGAAAATCACTAACCGAATGGCAAAGTTAATCTTAAAGCGTCAAAATCAGGTCAATGATTACTTAAAAAAGACGGCAAGATTAGTGATTAACTACTGTCTGAGAAAAGGGATAGGAACGTTAATTATTGGGGTAAATGATGGTTGGAAAACTAATATTAAGATTGGCAAAGTCAACAATCAAAACTTTGTGCAGATTCCCTTTCATGCCCTGAGACAACAGTTAGCGCATCTTTGATTAAGATCGGGAATCACCTATCTTGAACAGGAAGAAAGTTACACTTCACAAGCCAGTGGTTATGATTTAGATCCCTTACCTGAATATAATGGGGATAATCCTCAATCTTATAAGTTTTCAGGGAAAAGAATTAAACGGGGTTTGTATCGAACAAAAGAGAAAAAACTGGCCAATTCTGACATTAACGGGTCTATAAATATCGGACGTAAAAGTAAAGCCGATCTCTTTGAAAAGAGAGAGGTATTAGTGGGGCTATTGGGCGCTCCTAAGCGATTTTTAATCGTTTAAAGAATCCCCAAGTTCTCAAAACTTGGGGTAGTTCAATTGTCAAGCGCTCGGACGAAAATAATCATTTTATTACCGACAACTGGACTACGAGCGATAATATCCCCTTGGTCGTTAACTAATTCTAGTTTCTGAAAATCAAGATTTTTCGCTTTTTGGAAAATTCCTTTGGCTACGTCATCCTGTCGAGAAGGACGTAATTGATACCAATCTTCTCCTAAGATAACGATTAAGCGATTGGAAAAGAAATTTGCCTCAATACCATCGATTAATCCTTCAGGATAACGACTGGTAAGATCAGCAAGATCTTCTTGTACCGCTTTAATTAATCGTTGTTCGGGTGAAATTTCAGGTTTGGGAGGAGGTTCAACTAAAATGGCTTGTGGGGGGTCAGGTGATTCTAATTCAACAGGAGTTTCGATAATTGGTGGATTGTCAGCAACTTCTAAGGTTTCTTCGTTAAATTGGGGTGAAATAATGAAAAATGCCCCTACTAATAGGGCGACCAGCAATCCACCGACAATGCCTGTTAAAATGCCGTCAGATAAAGATTCATTGAGTCCAGTGGGAAGAATTGAACGAAGAGGGCTTAATAAGTTGCTGTTTTTTGTTTGAGTGACAGGTGATGGTGTCTCAGAGGGTGGATCTGATGTATCTTGCAGAAAGTCATCGAATTCGTCTATTTCTGGTTCTTGTTCTTTTTCTTCAGGGCTCAGATTGTCTGAAGATATGATTTCTTCGGTTTTAGGTGGATTAAGAGATAAGCTTAAGGTTTGGGCTGTCTCTTGTAAGGTGTCTAGGGTTGTTACTGTGGGGGGTGATAATTGATCAACGGGTTCACTGTCTAATTTAACTACCAATTGTTGCAATTGGTCGATGGTTTCCTGTATTTTTTTGCTGATCTCCTGTGAGGATAGGGGTTCCTGTGACATCTTGAGTAGGGCGTTAATTAACAATTGAGTGACAGGCAAGTTCGACATTGGGTGACAGGCAAGATGCCTGTACTACTTCTTTGCTCTGGGGTAACAGGCAGGATACCTGTACTACTTTTTTGACCTGGGATGACAGGCAGGATGCCTGTACCACTATTTTAGTCAGGTAGCTTATATTGACTGACAATCTTTTGAGCATAGTCTGGCACATGATCTTCTAGTTTCTCAGGATAATTACGCTTCACATAAAGATAATTACGGGTGTAATGAGAGTCAATGGAAAATCGAGCGTATTCTAAGCCTTTGGGTCCAATTGTTTCAACGACGACACCCACTAATTTAGCTGCCCACATGGGTAGGGTGACACCCTGATCATAAGCAGGGATACTTTGTTGTACGGCCTGTTTGCGATCGCCTTTTGACATCACCGGTTGGGTATTTAGCTGATCTTTAACTATATCTAGCATTTCTCGTCCTGTTTCGTTTCGTACCACCAGCCATTGCCAACCAAAAGGCGCACCCATATACCCGACGACTAAATCCGCTAGGGAATTGACATAATCAAAACAACTCATGCAGGAAGGGGCAAAAACATCCTTAAGTTGATTTGTTTTTAAACCAAAAAAGGGAACTTTCTCGATTGAGCCATCTTTATGCTTAAAATGTACCTTAAAATCCTGCATAAATTCGTAATGAACCACAGTATCAGGTGATTTGCTAGTGGTATCTAAGAATTTCTGTAGTCCCTTACGGGTTACATTATCCACGCAAGGTGTCCCTAAAACATATAATTTTTCTAAGCCTAGCTGTTTTTCCACACTGCGCAGCGCTTGTATTTGACACCCCACACCAATCACTAATAAGCGCTTCATTCCCGATTTTTCTACCATTTCTAACACGGATAAATTAGGGGAAAGGGTGGGTTTATTGACTCTAGCCGCTAAAATTTCCTCTGGAGTCGTCGCAATCACAGGTTTAGGTTGAAAACGATCTTCTTCAGTGTTTTGGACGCAAATAACCCCTTCTACCTTACCCTGGGTTAACATTTCAATGGCGATGGTACTGACAATCCCTGTCCACTGCGCTCCTTCGATGGGTTCTTTTTTCTGTGCGGCCATCATCTCTTGATGTACCCCAAAATACCAGTCATCCTCGTTGTCTAAATTACGACTACGGCCATGGGCTTCGGCTTCTAATTCAGCTACCTGTTGATTGAGAAAGGCACAGGCTTCTTTAACATAATGAACATAATAGGTATCACAGAGTCCGCATTCGCTACAAAGCGCTTTAGCGGGACGAGGACTATCTGGTTTTAATCCTTTGGCTTTATGGTGAGGCGCAAGGGCAGTCATATTAGTATGGTTAACAAGGATTTAGCTAAAGGTAAACGATTTTCTAGGTTATCGTACAATCACAGCAGAATCCTAATTTCTTAAAGAAGTGTAACGAATTGAGTTCACAGTGGGAGCAGGTCAACTTTATTAGTACAATAGTCAGTATGGTGGGCAGAGTATATGAATTTATCGTTAGTTGTAGGATGGGCTTCGCCCATCAAATCATAGAAATCAAGAAAAATCTATTGCTGACACAACTAATTTGCTGCATTAGTAATGAGGCTTATTATACCAAATCCGGTTAAAAAGACCCAGTTATCACTCTCTGGGCAAGAATCTCCCCCCTCTCCCCACACTCCCCCCTCTTCCCCATCTCTACCAAAACTAGGTTTGATAAGTCGGATTTAGTATTTTAGGGCTAAAGCCCAACAACAGCAATCCCTATTGCCTTATGTTAGCTGTGTCAATCCACTCAGGTT
>JBFRWQ010000231.1:0-3218 GCA_051439665.1 Microcystaceae cyanobacterium
GCTGCTTTTTACGCCGACTTACTCACACAAATTCAAGGAATATCCCCCCCTCAAAGCCAACTGATTCTACGTCGCAAAAACCGTCATTCAGTCGATTTAGTTCGTTGGTATCCTCGTCTTCAGGAAACCCTCGATCAGTGTATCCAAGTCTTATCACAGCAAAATGAGCCTGAAGTATTTATTTCCCGCCAGCGCTGTAGCCTGTGTCATTGGTACAATCATTGCTATCAAATTGCTCAAGAACAAAACCATTTATCCCTTGTCCCTGGTGTTACCCCGAATCGCTATGAGTCTTTACAAACCTTGGGAATCATCACCCTCGAATTATTAGCTAATACTGCTCCTCATCATCTGCAAGACCTGATCAGCCTCGAAATTGCAGGACAATTGCAGCGACAGGCGCAATCAATCTTAGAAAACCGTCCTATCCTCAAAGCTACTCCCCCAAGCGCTTTAGAGCGTTGGATACCCACTGCTCCCGTTGAATTTTACTTTGACATTGAAGCAGAACCCGAACAAAACTTAGACTATTTATTAGGTATTTTGCAGGTTGATCGCCAAAATAACCAAGAAATCTTTCATTCTTTCCTCGCAGAAAGCCCCGAACAAGAAGGTCAAATTTGGCAGCAGTTTGTTGATTTAGTCACTCAGTATGACTCAGCCCCTATTTTTCACTTTGCTGAATATGAAGCAGAAACCATTAAGCGCTTGGCACATCTTTACCATACCCCCAGATACCAAACCGAACACCTTTTATCTCGTTTAATTGATCTCCATCAACGAGTGACGAGCATGGTAACTTTACCGATCGAAAGTTACTCCCTCAAAGCAATTGCTCAGTGGATTGGCTTTCAATGGCATGAGCAAGGAGTGGGCGGGGATCAATGCGTTTTCTGGTATGACCAATGGTTAAAGACAGGAGATCGCAGTTTTTTAGCAGCTATTTTACGTTATAATGAAGATGACTGTCGGGCTACTTTTTGGGTCAAAGACTGGCTCAGTCAATTCTTTAATGAGGTTGACACTGACCAATTCTGATTAAGGACAATTTTGTAACATTTAGTCACAACTATCCCCTGGGAGCTATGTGCTTTCACACAATCTATAAAGTTATGCAAAGTTTTATAAAAAAAACAGTGTTTTGTTTCCTATCTAACTAACCAAGTGATCGGGAAATGTTATCTTAAAAATAAGATTTTAGAAAACATTAGAATTCCCACAGACCCTTACTCCTCCACCACCTTGTTCTAAGGATAAATCCTATGATGCTTTCTCTTTTTCCCCTGTTGCTTCTCATCACTGCTATTTGGAGTATTATCTGGTATCAAAAGACCAATAATGATATTTTTGGGGTACTAGGCACAACCAGCGCAGTCATTGGACTGGTATGGGGGTTGGTGATCGCCCATTGGTCAATTAATCTGATCGGATTAGTGCTTCTTCTCTTCTTCCGTTCCTCATTACTCAATACATTAACGATTAAAGTCAATCAAGACTAAGTTCATTTGTTCTGCCAAGAGGGATCAATGATGGAGAAGCTCTGATCCATATAAATACCTAGTGTCATTGATCCCAAATAGGGGTAGCATAAATCAAAGTCATTTTTTAAACTTTTATAAATCTCTGCTTTTACGATCCCGCTTAAATGATGCTCTCTATTGATGAAATTGCTTTTGATGAAGTAGTGTTAAACTCCCCTAGACCAGTACTTGTCAATTTTTGGGCACCTTGGTGTGGGTTATGTCAGTTAGTCACCCCCATTTTGCTCCAAGTGCAAACCCAATGGCAAGGTAATCTCCAAATTGTCAATATCAATGCTGACAACAATCTGCGTCTAGCCAATACCTACCGTTTGAAAAATCTTCCTACCCTATTGCTTTTTGAGAAGGGTAAGGTGACATACCGCCTTGATAGCTTTCGCACTCGTGAGGAGTTACAACAGATTCGGGAACTGCTCCCTGTTGACCATATTGTCACCTCTGCTTAGTATAGAACAATAAAAATGCGGGTAGTTTTATGTGGTTACTACGGAAAAGGGAACGCAGGGGATGAAGCGCTGCTAGTCTCCCTATTGCAATTATTACCCCCTTGGGTAGAGCCGATTGTTCTCTCTGCGAATCCTTCGGACACTTCACAGCAGTACGGGGTAGAAAGTTGTCCTAACCGTTCTCTTTTTTCCATTCTCAAAGTATTTAAGCAATCGGATGCCTTTATTTGGGGTGGAGGTAGCTTAATGCAGGATGTAACCAGTTGGGCAAGTCCGATTTATTATGGGGGGTTAATGGCCATTGCTCAACAACAGGGCTTAAAAACCATCGCCTGGGCGCAGGGAATTGGACCTCTGAAGCGCCCCTTCACCCGTTGGTTAACTCAACAAGTCTTGCTAGGCTGTGACGGACTGAGTGTCAGGGATGATGCGTCGGCTGAATTAGTATCACAATGGCAATTAAACCCTATTTTAGCCCCCGATCCCGTGTGGAGTTTAGAAAGCAAATCCGTGACAGCTTTAAGTAATTTACCCGCCCCTAGAGTAGCGGTTAATTTGCGATCGCACCCTTTATTAACCCCGAAAAGATTGGATACTTTAACTAAGGCGCTTGTTTCTTTTCAGAAAGCCACTGATGTTTGTCTGTTATTAGTACCCTTTCAAGGATCTCAAGATTTAGCGATCGCTCAACAAATCGCTGCTCAATTATCAGGCGCTCATCATATTGTTCAATTAAACGATCCCAGAGAAATCAAGGGAGTGTTTCAAGGGGTAGAAATGACTATTGGCATGAGGTTACATAGTTTAATTATGGCAGCATCAGAGGGATGTCGCTGTCATGGATTGAGTTATGATCCCAAAGTAAGTTACTTGATGAAAACCCTAGAAATGCCAGGTTGGGAATTATCAGACTTACCCGAAGATCCTAATCAAATTAGCACCGCATGGATCGAACATTATGCTAATGGAGATGGGTTAAATACGGCACAAATTCAGTCTTTATGCGATCGAGCGCTGATGCACCAAGCTGTATTGTTTCGGGTCTTAGAGTAGGATGTATTTTAAAATTAATAGTGTAATTTACTAGCTAAAAATACTTAAAATCCCTAAATCCTGAAAATCCTGATACTGACAATAATGAATGTTGGGTGAGCATCTTGCTCACTATCACAACAACAGGAGACAGCGCCATGATCTCATTTTTATGTAAAGTAACTATAACTTATATTTC
>JBFRWQ010000232.1:0-4508 GCA_051439665.1 Microcystaceae cyanobacterium
GATAATGGTTGTGGTATACCTCAAGAAATTCAAAAACGTATCTTTGAACCTTTCTTCACAACTAAACCTGTTGGTCAAGGAACAGGAATGGGAATTTCTATCAGCTATCAAATTGTGACTAAAAGACATGGAGGTAAGTTGGAGTGTTTTTCTACTATGGGGACAAGGATAGTGTTTATCATTTTAATTCCTGTGCGACAAGCTGTTATATAATCAGGACTTACGCAAAATATAAAATTCTATACCATTTGACACTCCACGGGATAAATCCGCGTGGATTTATCGCGGAACAAATTTGCCGGGATAAATCCACGTCAAATTTTACTCTTAATGGCATAGCCAAAGATGCCTAAGCCTCTGTCCGGGGTAAACCCCCATAAGGGTGCTTTTGACTCCAATATTTGCAGCAAGGAGTTGGTAATTTTCGTTTGTAGCTTTTTTAGTCGTTTTTCCGACTTTCTCAAATATTTAGGATTTTCTACAGCATTACCATGTAGGGACGTTGCATGCAACGTCCCTACTGTGTAAAAGGCATTTAAACCTAAATCTATTCCTACTACATTGCCTTGAAAATTATGAGTTTCTTTTCTCTCTACATTTACTAGAAATTGACAATAATATCCGCGACCTCACGGGGTGACAACTCTGACACGACTTATTTGCTGTTGTGAATACCAGACTAAATCGCGACTTGTCCATCGAATACACCTGCTTTAAAACCATCTTTAAATTCAATTTTATTTCTATCTGGGTTAAACTAAGCCAGGCAAGTTACCAAACCGACGAGTCAAAAGAACCGGACTTGAGACTTTCACCTCATCCGGCTCCTCTCTTAAACGTCCTTTTTCATCAGATAATCCTGCAAAGCGAGTTAACATATCGTCAATCCATATATAATTTTCAGCTTGGTACTGTAGCTTAAATTTTGGATATGTCTTATTATCTAAAGCCGTTTTACTGTCGTGGCAATGTCGGTGCAACAGTTGTTTGTTATTAATTTTGTTGTCACCACCTTCAGACCTTGGTTTTATATGGTCAACTGACCTAAGGTCAGTCGATCTAAAAGTTAGTCCACGATCGGGCGCATTTATTCTTTTGCCGTTTTAAAAGCGTTGTGACTTCTTTCTGAGCGCCGGGATATTTGCCGATTCTATTGCTCCAATAAGTCCAATCGCCGTCTAATGGGGATTTATTACCTCTCACTTTTATATGCCTAATAATAGGCACTATGAAGTGTAGGTTTAGTATATATTCACCATCATTTAGAACCCAATTTCTGGTATTGTTAACTTTGGGGAAATACTTTTTCTTTACCCATTTTGCCGACTTATTAGGATGCCTTCTACTTACCCATCGACCTAGCCTATTCCATAAAAGCATATCCATTTTATTGAATATCTTTTTACTGACTATAGTGGAAAAGTAGTTGGCCCATCCTCTGATTACCGGATTTAGTTTAGCGATTATTGCTTTTGTGGAGGCGATTTTAAGTTTATTAAATATATCCGCCAATTTCCGATAGTGAGTGTTGATACTCTTAGAGGATGGTTTTATCAACGTTTTGAATCCTTGTTCGGTTGACTTTTTCCTCCATTGCCTTATTGTAAAACCTAAGAAGTCAAATCCGGGTTTATTACCTTCATATTCTTCCAGAGTGTGTGCAATTTTGGTTTTTTCTGGTTTGAGTTCTAATCCTACCTGGTTTAACCATTCCTGTATTACGGATGCGGCTTTTAACACTACCTTGATGTCTTCATGCAGGATGATGAAATCATCGGCATAGCGTATGAGAGTTAGACTTCGGCATTTATTTTTCCAACCTATCTGATGTCCTTTATGGTTTTTCATATCTAAGGTCTTGGCAAAAGCCATTAGTCTTTCTTCCATACCGTGTAGGGCGATGTTTGCTCTTTTGGGGGCTAATTACCCCTCCGGAGTGGTGTGTACCTTCCACAGTATTTGAGAATTGTTTATTATCAAACACGCCAGCTTTTAACCATTGTTTGATTAATCGCTTGTATGGTGTCTGACCTACTTTTCTCAGCAACGCATCATGGTTAATTCGGTCAAAACATTTGGATATATCAGCATCTAGCACATATTTTTGTTTTCTGTTAATGCTGACATAGACGGCTTCTATAGCATCATGCGTTGACCACAGGAATTGACCATAGCTATTAGGTTCACGCGCCTGCCTCCCACTCTGGTTCCATACCCAACTTGAACCTTGGCTTGAAGCGCCCTATCATACATAGTAGGTATGCCTAATGGGCGTTTTTCATCCCTCCCTGGCGCGTGGTATCCAGACATCAAGGGTGGGGCTTGCTTTGAGGTATTGCGTGTTTAATAAGTCAACTAGGTTAAGTCTCTGCATCGGAGGTAGATTTTTAATACCATCTATACCAGCAGTTTTCTTGCCCTGGTTGTCCTGGGTCACGCGTAAATACCAAAGAGCAACCTCGCGTAATAACTTTTGGTCAGAAGTCTTTGGTATTTACGCACCAAGCGCGGATTTCGCCACGGCTGGATGCTCTGTAGATGAGTTTTTGCAACTTAAACACATACTTTTCCACCTTCTTCCAATTAATGTCTTGACCTTTGAGATTCGGATTGACACTACAGGCATCCGGTATATCGTTTGTGTCCCATGCCACGCTTAAAAATGGTTTTGGGTTTCCCAAACGTCTTTTTAGGGTTTTAGCTTTATTCATTAGCTAATGGTTCCTCTACATTACGTCTAACAGTGGGTACGTCAGCTCGAAAGCTCGATCCCAATCCTACTCTCCCTAAGACCTGCAACTATAGTGCAGATTGACCAAGAATTGCGCACCTTCGATTTCGACCTTTGACACGAATGTGTCAAAGAGAGGTTTCCTCGTTCCCTTATTCCTTTATTACGACTGCCACAGGTGGGGCAAACTCTCCCGGAGGGTTCGGCATGGTTGTTGATAATTCTCTATCAATAGGATTATCCATTGACCCCCTGACTTTCGTCTTACACGACCTAGCTACCTTTGGGGTGATTTTACATGACGAGAGTTTGATTACCTTCGGAGTTCGTCCACTTGTCAGACTTTGCTTGCGGTATCGTTCCTCGGTAACTGGTATTTTCCCGCTTCTAGACCAGCTTCACCAGTTTGATGTTCAGTCTTACCAATGTGGTCTATGCTTTCTACCCAACAACGGGGCGGTGGAATTTCACCACGAAGGATATAAGAGTTTTCTCGTGACTATATATTTATCACCTCCTTAGTCACGGAAGGCTAGATATACCTGCCTTTTAGCAGTCTTGACTAGCCAACGAGTCGCACAGATAGCTTATAACCTGTTGATTTGTACTCTATTGAAGGAGTGAATTTCTTGAATCGCGGAGCGTTGCGAGGCACGTTTGCGCAGCATTCCGGAGGAAAGCAATCCGGATAGCCCTTTTTACCTGGTAATTTCAGTCTACAATTTTTGTAGAATCGTTGCCAGAGATTGCCATGTTCTATCGGCTGATGCTTGCCTTGCTTGAGAGTTTAACTTTTTCACGACATAAGAAAATTACTATCCTTTGCTAGTAAAGAACGAAGATGCATGTAAGTCATTGCGTTTGACATCTTTATTATCCATCCAATAGCGCAAGCAACTGTTTCTGATGAATTGACCTGTGAGAATCATTTCATCTAAAACTTTGTACTGATATGAAAAGCCTTTTGATTTGGCCTCAATTACTAGCACTCGCTATTATTAATTCCTTGACTAAATTGATTATTATAACTAAATTTACCTAAAATGTATACTGGATGTATACTGGATAAACTATTAATATTTGTGTATAATTATGACATCGAATCATAATTATACACGCATCATTCATCCAGACACTAAATCTCGCGATTATAGTGCTGGCCTTCTGATGGTTTTAGGTAAGTCCTATAAAATACTAGAATTAATTATTTTGATTCTGATTTTTGTCATTAACTAACTCGCTCAAAATGTTAATCTTTTCTTTTACTTTTTAGTACGATTACGACTGCCTGAAGCAACAACTTTTGAGGAACTAGATTTACGAGTGGACTTACGTTGTCGTCTTTGAACTTTGATTTGGGGAAGTAAGCCAGATAAACCTTTGCTTTGAAAGCGTTTGTAAGCAGAACTACTCCAGTCACTCAGGGAATGACTCATTGCACCAAGTTCTATACCTACTAACAAAGAAATTACTTCTTGATAATTTTGGGAAAGCGATCGCCACAAACTTGCAACAAATCCTAAAGTCCTCCCTTCTGAGCTGAGTAATTGATCTATAATTAAACCCAATACTACCAAAACTGACAACCAGGTTAACAAGTATAGTAGTCGTAGTGCAGTACCAATTATTGGCCCATGAGATAAAAAAGACCGATGGTTAAGACTGGTTTGGTAGGGCCGCCAAAGCCACTTAAACCAACCCCAACGTTGAAATTGTCGAGAATTGATATCCAAGTCGGGGCCAAACATTAGGCCACTAAATAAAAACCCCCCAGACA
>JBFRWQ010000233.1:0-5057 GCA_051439665.1 Microcystaceae cyanobacterium
GTACTTATTTGGGGACGATACCAAACTGTATCAAATAAACCGTGGGTTAATAAACCAACCATACCAGCGATCGCAGCAATGACCCAGATCCCCTGAATACGATCCTTGGCACGTAAACGACGAATTAGGGTGATTCCTTGAGCGATCGCTGCTAACACAAATCCTAAAAAGACACTTAACCCGAGCAATCCTGTTTCCACAGCAGTTTCTAAAAAGACAGAATAAGCGCTCAAGGCCGTATATTTAGGGCGCATAAAGAGGGGATAAATTTGATTAAATGCTTCATTGCCAGGTCCGATTCCAATCAAGGGACGGGCTTTAATCATCTCAATAACGGCTGCCCATACATTCATGCGAAAATTATTACTACTATCTTCCCGTCCAGCGAAAATGCTCATAATTCGTAACTGGAGGGGTTCAACGGTCAAAAAAGCCACTACCCCAAGGGCGGTAAAAGTCCCCAACACAAGGGGCAGTAACCATTGTTGCCAAAAAGAGGAAAGATAGGGTCGCCACCAGAGATATAATAGGAAGGCAAATGCTCCAGTTAGGGCGACCATTCCTAGCCATCCCCCCCGACTATCGGTAAAGTATAGACAAGCGCTGTTAAATAGTAGCATCGTAACAGCTAACGCTTTGGGGAGTAACCCTTGCCATACTAAGACTGCAGCGCCACTTAATGCGATCGCAGGTAATAAATAAGCAGCCAATAAATTAGGATTTCCTAGATAACTATAAACTCTCGTATCTTGAGCAAGTTCGGATGTGGGATCATTCCAAGTTGCTAATTGTTCAACCCCATAAAATTCTTGACGTACCCCATAGATACTGACGACTAGGGCAACTAATAAGACTATTGTAATTAAACGATTTAATAAGCGAGGTGACTGCATCACTTTGGATGCTAGAACAAATGATCCTAAGTATAAGGTGAACTTAATCAAACCTGACAAAGCAGCCATCCTAACAGGGGATAACATAACTGATAGGGCAGCAATTGACCAATAAATAAGGATAAGAAGGTGAACAAGGGTGATTCTTTCAGGTTTAGAGTCACTGACCGTTAATAAGACCCAGTAACCAACAATAGCAATTAATAATAAACCAATTAGAGTAGTGGAGACAAAAGGAGCAAAAATAAAGACAAGACTTAATAATAGTGCGCCTAATGGCTCAGACCATTGGAGTAACCAGCTACTGGTTCGCCACTGGCCAAATAAGTCCATTAAGCGACAAATTAAACTAGAACGCCGCCATTGTGACGGAAGTAGGGGGAATAGGGCTAATCGATCCCAAACGGCAGCCATAGGTATAGATCGGGGTAAAGGAATAACTTAGGTTGCTATCTTAACCCAAATCTGTTTTTTCGGTTTAAACCTTACACCTCAGTTACAAAGGAGCAACTTGGATTTCAATGGTCGCTGTCACTTCAGGATGTAGTTTAACGTCTGCTTTATAGAAACCAACTTTGCTAATTTCAGGTAAAGTAATTCCCCGACGATCTACATCTTGGCTAGTTGCTGCTTTGATTGCATCAGCCACATCTTGAGTGGTGACGGTTCCAAAAATCGCCTCTTCTTCCCCAAGTTGTTTTTTAATGGTAAAGCGGCCAATGGTTTGTAAAGCGACTTTACGGGCTTCTGCCTCTTGTTTTTCTGCTAAAATGCGTTGGCGCTCTTTTTCTTTACGTTGTTCAACTTGTCTAAGAATGCCTGCTGTTGCTATGACAGCCATTCCTTGAGGTAAAAGATAATTGCGGGCATAACCTGGGGCTACTTCTACTAATTCACCTGCTTTCCCTAATTTACTAACACTTTTGCTTAAAACAATGGGTACTCGTTTTGCCATAATGTTTACCTAAAACTAAGATCGAACCCCTATCAGGGACGACATAACTCCAAACACATCATTATAAACGATCAATTGATAGAGAGTAAAGAGGAGGGAGTGTGGGAAGTGTGGGAAGTGTGGGAAGTGTGGGAAGTGTGGGAAGTGTTGTGTATTTTGTTTCATTTTAATTTGACTCTCACACCAAATCTGCTTGATAAAATCTAGTTTTTCTCCTGAAATACTTTTGCTTACTGACTATTTCACACACTTGTGCCTAGCGCTATACCAGAAAAACACTTATTATCTCAAACAGATATAATATGAACTATGATCATAATAGGTTAGATAAAAACCATGTTTATCAAAATAGTTAGCCATATTATTCTATTTTTCTGCTTGACTCCCCCTATACTTGCTCAAACCTTACCCCAACCTCCCCAACCTGACTTACCTGAAACTCCCTTACCTCCCTCAGATACACCCCTACAACTTCCCGATTTTACGCCATTCTCTCCGACAGCACCTTTAGGTAGTCTTAAAGTATCTCAAATAGAGATTGTTGATAATACTGCGATCGCAACCTCAGAATTAGAACAAATCCCTGTTTTATCGGAAAATACCCCAATTTCTGAGCTTCAAAACCAAACCCTTGAATTTTCAGACTTATTAGAAATTGCCTCCCAAGTAGCTCAATACTACGCAGAAAGAGGCTATCAAACGTCAGGTGCAATTGTGGTGATTCCCGAAGAAACTCGGCAAAATGGGCAGGGAAATGTCAAAATACAAGTCATTGAAGGGCTTTTAGAAAGGGTTGAGGTTAAGATTCAAGATCGAAAAGTAATTGATGCACGGTTTGATGGTTATGTGCGAAAAAGGCTAAAAGTTAGAGAAAATACTGTCTTAAATGTGGATGAACTCTTAGAAGCGCTCCAATTACTCCAATTAGATCCCTTGATTAAACGGGTATCTGCCACCTTAACCCAAGGAATTAGCCCTAATAGTAGCCAATTGCTGGTGACTTATCAACCTAATAATCCTTTAAAGTTTGGTGTTTTATTAGATAATGGCCGTTCTCCGAGTGTGGGAAGCTTTGAAAGGGGGGCAGCCGTTCGTTACAATAATTTACTAGGATTTGGTGATAAGATCCGTCTTAGTTATTTGAATACGGATGGTAGCGATCGCCCTGAAGTGTCTTATGAGATCCCCTTTACGGCGGATAATGCCTCTATTCGCTTTGATTATGTCCATAATGATAGTGCAATTATTGAACCCCCCTTTGATGATATTGACCAAGATGGCCAACGTCCTGATATAACTTCTAGTTATGATGCTTATGATGTGACTGTACGTTACCCGTTAATTCGTTCCCTGAAAAATCAAACCTTTCGAGAATTTTCATTAGGATTAAATGGCTCGTGGCGTGACACACAATCTTTTTTATTTGGTGAACCTTTTCCCTTTTCTTTAAGCGCTGATGTGTTAGGAAATACGAGAGTTTTTGCCTTGCGATTTTCTCAAGATTATACGCAACAAAGCGCTACTGAGATTATTGCCTTTCGTTCCCAATTAAGCATTGGTTTAGATGCTTTTGGTTCTACCATTAGTCCCCAAATCTCTGAAATTGATGTGGCTGATAGTCAATTTGTGTCATGGCGAGGACAGGGGCAATATGTGAGATTTTTAGCCGATGATACCCTATGGTTAGTTAGGAGTAATGTGCAGTTTAGCGATCGGCCTTTATTACCCATTGAACAATTTTCGACAGGTGGGTTAGGAAGTGTGAGAGGCTATCGACAGGATCAAATATTAACAGATAATGGCTTTTTTGCCACCACAGAAATCAGATTACCCATTTTAAGAATACCAGATGGAGACACAGAAGGGGTTTTACAAGTTGTTCCCTTTGTTGACTACGGACTAGGTTGCAATACGGATTTACCTAATCCGAGACATAATAGTTTACTCTCATTAGGATTCGGTTTATTGTTGCAATTGGGTGACTTTAATGCTCGGCTTGATTGGGGGATTCCCCTCACTGATTTTGAGAGAAGAAAAAATTCATGGAATGAAAATGGCTTATATTTTCGAGTGCAATATGGTCAATTTTAATTAGGACTGATACACTGCCAAAAACATTACCTTATCTGTAGGGGCGCAAGGCTTGCGCCCTGTATTTGGTTAAGCCTAAAGAGTTAATCAAATAGAGTGTGTGATACTAAATCCGGTTAACAAAACCCAGTTATCACTCTCTGGGCAAGAATCTCCCCCCTCTCCCCTCTTCCCCATCTCTACCAAAACTAGGTTTTATAAGTCGGATTTGGTGTGAAAGGTGTGGAGAGAATTAATACCTCTTCCCTTCGCACCCTTTACATTTTTTTACATTTAAACCAAACTAAAAAACTTCGCTACAATTATGTTGAGAACAACAAAATAAAGAGAACAAATCAATGCGCTTCCCATCTAATTTAATGATCTTTTTAGCTTGTCTTGCGTCCCTTTTGTCTCAGGGAAAAGGATTAACCCAGATTATCCCTGATACAACATTAGGAGATGAAAGTTCGGTGGTTAATTCAGATAACCCCAATTTTGATCGTATTGACGGGGGGGCAGTTAGGGGAAGTAATTTATTCCATAGTTTTCAAGAATTCAGCATACTAAATGGTCATTCGGTTTATTTTAGTAATCCTGCATTAATTCAAACCATTTTTAGTAGAGTGACAGGGAATAACCCCTCTCATATTTGGGGAAGATTAGGGGTATTAGGAGATGCTAACTTAGTCTTTATGAACCCGCATGGGGTGATGTTTGGCGAGAATGCTAGTTTAGATATTTCTGGCTCATTTGTGGTGACGACGGCTGAGAGTATTCGCTTTCCTGATGGGAGTCAATTTAGTGCAGTGAATCCTCAAAGCGCTCCTATATTAACTATAGATGTTCCTGTCCCTGTTGGTTTATTGTTTGAGGGAGATCCCACAGGCAAGATATATAATCAGGGTGATTTAGCCGTTGGGAAACATTTAAGTTTAATCAGTGGAGAGATTATTAGTGTCGGTTCATTGACTGCCTTAGATGGTCATATTAACTTAGATACGGTTGCCTTATCTTCTTCTGATTTAGTAACAGGAGATATTACTATTACTGGGTCAAGCGCTCAGGTTTCATTATTAGGGAAAAGCGCAAACATTACAGCCGATCATAATTTAGTGATTGAAGATGCCAAAATCGGA
>JBFRWQ010000234.1:0-5150 GCA_051439665.1 Microcystaceae cyanobacterium
GTGATGTTCATTCCGAAAGAATTTGATAATTTTTCTGTCATCAAGATTTGATATGGGGAAGTGTGGGGAGAGGATTGAAACCAGCAAACCAGCAAAACTGATAACTGGGGTATATAATGATTTGGTATTTGTGTAGGAAGCTGAAGCTATATCCTGACAAAATTATGGATATTTAATTAGCTAAATTTATCAAATCATAGATAAATGATTAAAGTATTAAAATATCTAGGTTGAAAAATCAATAACGATAACACAAGGGGTTTAAGCCTCTTACCTTGACAGCTACTTAATATATTTGGTATGTTTTAGAGTAAGGTCAGGTTTATTATATTCAATTTTTTAACAAAAAAGTCGCAAAGCTAGACAACAAGAGACTTTCACAGAAATTCACTACAATTAAGTCAAGATTTTCAGACATTAAGATTAATGTGCCAGTTCAGAAAGTGTCACTTATAAGCTTGACAGCTAATCTTGAGAAAGAATGTTATGATTTTCTTATTAATAAGACTGGCAACAAAGAGAGATTAACAATGGAAGAATTAATTGAATTAAAAGACTTATTACTAGCCAATAATATTCCTGATGCGTTGTTACTCGTAGAGGAAATGACAGAAATGAGCAAAGAGGATAAGCTCAATAAGATTTTTAGTTTCAGTATTATTGTTTTACTGCACCTCATTAAACAGCACGCAGAACAACGTAATACCCGTTCATGGCAAACCTCAATTGCTAACTCAGTGCGTCAAATTCAACGAACCAATAAACGGCGTAAAGCAGGTGGGACTTATCTAACGGGAGAAGAATTAAGAGAAACCTTAGAGGATGCCTATTCTTCAGCGCTTAGACAAGCAGCTTTAGAAGCATTTGAGGGAAGATATGAAACAGAAGAACTGGCAGCCAAAGTAGATCAAACAGCGATTATTAATCAAGCTATAGCATTGATCTTAGATGAGCGATCATAAGTTTCTATGTTATATTTGGGTGAACTGTGTTAGTTAAGATGGGTGAGAAACAGATGAGTTGGACGACTGGACATTCTCTTCAAGGGGGTAGATATGTGATCGATGGGGTTATAGGTAAAGGGCGCTTTGGGATCACTTATCGAGTTAAAAAAGCACCAACAGATCATTTTGTTGTCATTAAAACCCTTAACGATCAAGGTTTAGATTCTGCTGAGTTTGAGCGCTTACAAGAACTCTTTGTACAGGAAGCTGTCAAACTAGCGCAGTGTGACCATCCCCATATTGTGAAAGCGAAAACACCCTTTCAAGAAGACGGAAAATGGTGTATCGAAATGGAATATATTGATGGAATTACCCTAGATAAGAGGGGTCAATCCATTTTATCAGAAGCAGAGGCATTAAATTATATTAAACAAATTGGAGAGGCATTAATTGAGGTTCATGGTCATAACTTTTTACATCGGGATGTTCGTCCAGGTAATATTATGATTCGTGCAGGAAAGCCAGAAGCGGTGTTAATTGATTTTGGATTAGCGCTAGAGTTTGATCATCCTTTATCAAGAACTAGAACCGAAGAGGTAATGGAGGGATATGCAGCGCTTGAACTCTATTCAAGTCGTACTAATAAGGGAATTTATACGGATATTTATAGTTTAGGAGCAACCTTATATAATTTATTAACGGGTCAGATTCCTGTTAGTGCCAGTAAGCGTAAACTGTATGAAATTAATAAAGTTGATGGAGCAGAATTAGTTGCACCAAATAGTTTTAACCCTCAGATTAGTGAGCAAACCAATCAAGCAATTTTAAAAGCAATGGAATTAGAAGCAATTAATCGTCCTTCTACTGTGCAAGATTGGTTAAAAGCACTAGATAGTCAGCCTTCTGATTCTCAGTCTGAAGTAGAAAGTAATCAAGCGCTAGATAGTAATTCTTCTAATTCTAAATGGGATTGGCAAACACTTGCTGCTGTGATCGCAGCCGTTGGAGGATTACTGGCAGGAATCGCTGCTATCATTGCACTCTTTATCAATAAAGAACCTACTCCACAATCTAGTCCTTCACCCACACCCAGCAGTCAACCCAGTTCTCCTACTTCTTCTCCTAAACCTTAACAACGGACATAGTAGAATAGGTATCTTGCCTGTTATCAGCTAAAAAATGGACATAGTAGAATAGGCATCTTGCCTGTTATTAGCTAAAAAATGGATAAAGTAGAATAGGCATCTTGCCTGTTATTAGCCAAAAAATGGATAAAGTAGAATAGGCATCTTGCCTGTTATCAGCTAAAAAATGGATAAAGTAGGATAGGCATCTTGCCTGTTATCAGCTAAAAAATGATAGAGATATTTTGCTGCTCACAAGCTAGAAGCTTGTTCTACAATATTCAACTATAATAATGGCATGATCTTCTTACAACTAGGAAAATGTGGCAAAACGGACACCGTTTAACAAAACGACCTTATAAAATTCTTGAAACCCTTGGACGGGGTGGGTTTGGCCTGACTTATAAAGCGCAACACCTTCATTTAAACGCAATTGCTGTTATTAAAACTCCTGATCTGATTCAGCGTCGGGATGCGGAATATGAAAAATATTTAAAACGGTTTAAAAAGGAAGGACAACGGTTAGCTAAATTTGGCGAAAAACCCCATGCTAATATTGTGCAAGTTAGGGATTATTTTGAGGAAGAAGATTTACCCTGTTTGGTGATGGATTATGTAGATGGGGAAACTTTATTTGAGGTGATCAGACGACGGGGTGCAATTCCTCAAGCGGAAATTGTGAGGTGGATCAAACAAATTGGTCATGCTTTAATTGAGGTGCATCAAAAGGGAATTGTGCATCGAGACGCACACCCAGGAAACATTATGATTCGGAAGGATGGAATGCCGATTTTAATTGATTTTGGCATTGCTAAAGAGATTATTCCTGCTAGTTCGTCAACAACAGAGAGTTTTGGTAATAAGGGATTTGCACCTTATGAACAGTTATATGGACGAGGAGAACAGGGTCGAAAGCCGACAGTTGATGTTTATACTCTTGCTTCTGGCTTATACTACGGCATAACAGGTCAATATCCTGTGAATTCTACTGACCGTAAATTTTTTAGTCATGATTTAGTCGCTCCTAATCAGCATCAGTCAGTGATTGGTGATAGCGTCAATCAAGCTGTCTTAAAAGGAATGGCATTAGAAGCACAAGATCGTCCATCAACGATGGCAGAATGGCTAAGTTTATTGGATAGTTCTCTTCCCATTTCTTCTGAAGTTGAGATAGGCTTTGTCAAGGATATAACAGAAGGGGGAGCATCTCATCCTTATCCTAGTGTGGCAACAGAAAAAAAATTAAGTGATACCTTAGTACAGTTTCCTGTCATCAGAGTAAACAGCACAGGAAAAGAAATCCACCGTACCCTTCATCAAGCTAAATACTATACAGAAGACTTAAAGGGTGTCCCCTTAGAGATGATGCAAATTCCTGGAGGACGCTTTTGGATGGGGACAGAAAATGAAGAAATTGAACGGTTAGTCAAAAAGTTTAACTGGGATGGTTTTAGAAGAGAAAAACCTCGTCATGAGGTAACAGTTCCTGCTTTTGCGATGGGAAAATTTCCTGTTACCCAAGCTCAATATCAAGCAGTGATGGGGGAAAATCCTTCTCATTTTAAAGGAGAAAATCGTCCCGTTGAAAATGTTTCTTGGGACAATGCAGCTAAGTTTTGTCAACGCCTTTCTGAGATGACAGGAAAACAATATCGTTTGCCCTCAGAAGCGGAATGGGAATATGCTTGTCGAGGGATATCTCTTAATGAGGACGCTTCACAACCATTTTATTTTGGCGAAACCATTACCCCAGAAATTGTTAATTATCGTCCTGAAGATTGGTCATATCAAGGTAAAACCTATTCAGGGATTTATGCAGATGAACCCAGAGGGACTTATTTAGGTGAAACAACCCCTGTTGGTCAATTTCCTGCTAATAGTTTGGGACTCTATGATCTGCACGGTAATGTGTGGGAATGGTGCGCTGATAACTGGCACGATAACTATGAAGGTGCGCCCAATGATGGTAGTGCATGGCTAGATAAATATAGCAACTTTTTTGTACTATGTAGTGGTTCATGGGGCAGTCAACCTTCTTACTGCCGTGTGGCCTATCGTAACTATGATTGGTCGGATGCTCGCGACGGCGGTATTGGTCTGCGTGTAGTGTGTCCTTCGGCGTAGGACTCTCTTACCCTCTGCCCTTTTTACCCTCTTGCTTTTTGCCCTTAATTCCGCCTATGGCGGATCGAATTATAAGAAGAAAAAATTATAGTATTTATATAACCTTACATAAATACAAAGCCAAGAGATAAAGAAATATTGCAACAAATAGAAGATGATCGATTTAAAGATATATTAGTTAAGGGACAGGCATGAGAAAACGTGGTGGTTCATGGAACAATCAACCTTATAACTGCCGTGTGGCCTATCGTAACTATAATAGGTCGGATGCTCGCAACAACAATATTGGTCTGCGTGTAGTGTGTCCTTCGGCGTAGCAATCTCTACCGTCAGAATTAATAAAAGTGATTATATTGAGCGTACATCAGAGAGTCCAGACCTGTTCTGAGCGAGGAAGGAAACGACCTCCGAAAATAACCCAAGGTCAGTCAGCTTGGTAGGCGAAAGCTCGAAGAGTTGCCTGACCTTATCATTTAGACAAAAATAAGCTGATGTATAGTGCTACGCACTCATGCTGAGGGCAGGAGTAGGCTGTGACTGAGTTTCAATGCTTTTAAATGTCAAACACCTTATTTTGTAGGCTATAGCTAAAAAACAGACAATAAATTTATTTTACCTTAATTTGATGATGTGATGGGTAAGCTTGTGTTAGATTGTGATGGGCAAAGCCCATCCTACCCTATGTAGCTAAGAAAATTAATTGTTCAGTCTGAATTAGGCTTGTCCTGACTCCTTCCCTCGTACATTATATTCAGAAGTGCCGAATGTGGGTTAGATTGTGATGGGCAAAGCCCATCCTACCCTATATGCAGGGGTGCAAGGCTGACACTAACACCATATCTAGTAATTATTACCTAAGTCCCGTCCTTGATACAATAAGACTTGACAGCCAATTAATTAAGTAGAGTTAGCAATGAGTAACGAAGAACGGATTCCTGTTGTCGTCAACGGTGCAGGG
>JBFRWQ010000235.1:0-3269 GCA_051439665.1 Microcystaceae cyanobacterium
TTCCAGCAGCTTTTACTGCTTTTACTGGTAAAGATCATTGGCAAGTTCTTCTACAAGCTAGAGCCATTGAAAACACCTGCTATGTCATCGCACCTGCTCAAACAGGGAATCATTACGAAAGACGCTACACGCATGGTCATGCTATGATTATTGATCCGTGGGGAATGGTGTTATCCGACGCAGGAGAAAATCCAGGTGTGGCGATCGCAGAAATTTCTCCCACTCGTTTGCAGCAAGTCCGTCAACAAATGCCTTCCTTACAGCATCGAGTGTTTGAGAGCTAATATCTCGAAAGCGGAGAAAACTATCTTATAAAATGACCATTATTACAAGTCTCTGGATCAGTAATATTTGGTATGCCCGAAGGCGTAGTAGCCTCACATACTACGCTTGCAAAGAACGAGGGTTGGTGATAAACAGCGGAAGCAAGTGTTCTTGTATTATAAGAGCTTCCATCAATAGGGGTTGCTCGGTGATAGATTTCACTATTATTGGGCGCATTTGTTACAGAATAAATATAATACTTAGTAACAAAGTTACCACCTTGGTATTTCCCCAAGGCAAACTGTACACGTAATATTTCTATCGATGGAGCGAATTGACTATACTCAAAAAGGTAAGCTTGTTGAGCACGATTGATTGAGCCTAGTCCATTACGGGCTTCAGCCACTCTAGCTTTTCCAATTTGATTGAGAACTATGGGGTAGGACATTAATGTTAGGATAGAGGCTATCATCACAGTAATCATTAGTTCCAATAAAGTAAATCCTGATGATTGTTTTTGTAAAGGTGGGAATCTTCGCCTCCACTTTAAGCACATCTGTAGCAAAAAATTCATGGCAATTCCTCTCGGTTATATTATTAACATGAAAATAACACCAAGGTAAAATCTAGTGTATATCCTTATTATATGTGATGAAGAACTAAGATGACTGTGTTAAATTTCATAACTGAGTAGTGATAAGTATCATTTACATATCCAAATCACCTTATGGTCAAGAAAGCCCTTTTTACAGCAAGGGTTTTAATTCATAATTCATAATTCATGATTCATGATTCATAATTGCGATGATTATTGTTATAACGAATGTTTGTTCCCGCCCATTGTAATTTTTCGCTTAATGTCTGGTAAAAAGAAAAACTTTCCCGTAAAACGATAAATCTTGCCCAACAATTAGCCATTGTGACTGATACCCATTGTCCTGGCCAAATAGATGTTCCTAGCGCTCCATCTGTCCATAATTTAGTATTTAATTCATAATCCCCTAACGGCCAGATATTAACCACTGAGCCAGCAGGAATGACAATGGGGCGACTCGATAAACTCAGAGGACAAATCGGTGTCACAATAATACCACTCATCCCTGGATGAACAATGGGACCACTGGCTGAAGTGGTATAACAAGTTGATCCCGTTGGCGTAGCCACTAAAATTCCATCCCCTTGATATTGATCAACAATCTCCCCATCTACCTCCATTTCAATGATACAGGTCGGCATTCGGTCAACACTGGCAGGTTTAACGCACATTTCGTTTAAACAAAGATAGGTTTCCCCAAGCACTTCAGGATTGTAGCGATCGCCTTCACAGATCTGCGCTTGTAACATCATACGCTGCTGTAGGGCATAGCGATCTGAGAACAAGCGATCCCATACTGCTTCTGAATTTTGAAATGCTTCAAAGGGTTCGGTTAAAAAACCTAGATGTCCCCCAATATTAACCGCTAGGATAGGAATACCTTCTTTAGCGACATGACGGGCTGCGGCTAACACTGCTCCATCCCCACCTAAAACAATAGCTAAATCAATTTTATTCATGGTAGAAGCTAAAAAGACAGGGTAGGGATTATCTTTAGCCCCACTCGGTCCCATTAAGACTTTACAGCCCCTAGCTTCTAATTCCTTGGCACATTTTTCCGCCCAGGTTTGACTATGACGATCGCCAGCTTTATGAGCAATGATCACTTGTTTAAGTTCCACAGACGTTATTTCTCCTATGATTGGGGGATCTGATAGTTTCTGATTCAGATCAGAAGGGCTAGGAAGATGGTCATCAATCTGCTTAGAATAGGTAAAGGTGTCAAATTTCAGCCGTCATTGCTGAACCCACCTCGCCCTATCATACTGATTCCTTACCCACCCTAATGCTAGATCAGATTCTCGATTCATCAATGAATTTGGGGTTAAAAACCCCTTTAATTTTAATTATTCTTATCGTCTTAGAAGCCGTTTTATCGGCCGATAATGCGATCGCTTTAGCTGCCATTGCTCAGGGACTCAAAGATCGTAAATTACAAACCTATGCCCTTAATATTGGTTTATTTGCTGCCTATATCCTACGAATTACCTTAATTTTAACGGCTACATGGGTCATTCGTTTTTGGCAATTTGAGTTAATCGGTGCGCTGTATTTACTATGGTTAGTCTTTCAACATTTTCTCAACTCTAATAATGAGGATGAGAAAACTTCTACCTTCCAATTCAATTCATTATGGCAAGCCGTTCCAGTTATTGCTGTAACCGATTTAGCCTTTTCTTTAGATAGTGTGACGACAGCGATCGCTGTAGCAGATGAATTGTGGTTAATTTTAGCAGGAGGCACAATTGGGGTATTAACTTTACGCTTCTTAGCCGAATTATTTATTAAATGGTTGGATGAATTTACCCATTTAGAAGATGCAGGGTTTGTTACCGTGGGCTTTGTGGGGCTACGCTTATTGGTACGAGTGATTAATCGGGAATGGGTTCCTCCTGAGTGGATTATGATTATTGCGATCGCTTTACTGTTTATCTGGGGCTTTTCTTAGCGTCTCACAGAAGAGGATACTGTTAAAGTATCTGAGGATGGTTTAATTATGAATTATGAATTATAAATTATGAATTTTCTGTGGAGCGCAGCGCTCCTTACTTTATGGTGATCAGCAAGATTTATACATTGTAGGATGGGTTTAGGCACAGGGGTTATTTTTGGGGAAACCTTATAATTTTTAATTTGTGCCATAACCCATCACAGGCGAATTGTGTTTTTTATACATCATCTACCATCATGTCGGAAGAGCCGATATTTATCGATAATATTGGCCGCTCCCTCACACCCTCATTGTCTGTATCAGGATTCTCAGGATGGCTCTCCTGAACATAAGGTGATCAGCAAAACTTATATATCGTAGGATGGGTTAGGCACAGGGACAGTTTATAGGAAAACCTTATAACTTTTAATTTGTGCCGTAACCCATCGCAGGGTGTTTGTATATTTTAATACACTCTTC
>JBFRWQ010000236.1:0-6251 GCA_051439665.1 Microcystaceae cyanobacterium
CAGCTGTACCTGTGATCTACTCAAATAAACTTTTGAGATTAACAGTTAACTAGGGTTTGCTGAAAAAGTATTTGGGTGGGGGTAATGGAGTCAGGAGTCAGGAGTCAGAAGGGGGATTAGAATGATCTGGAAAGAGGCAAAGTGCAAGAGTTTTAGTGTATTACATTCCCGCTTTTTGACACTTTTGCGACTAAGGAGTATCCTCAAAACCTTGATAGATAAGGGTTTTAGGCTTATTCAGCAAGCCCTATTTACAAAAATCATCTTAGGTGATTTCTGATAAAGAAAATACCTTTAAGACTGAAGGCCGAAAAATTGCATCAGAAGATACCGAATCATGATAGGTTGAGGGTAAAATTACCCAAGGTAAAGCCATGCCATTCACTATTGAATCCGCCCGTGGAATTTTTCCTAGTACCTTAGCTGCAGATGTAGTTCCTGCTACTATCGCACGGTTTAATCAACTCAGTGCTGAAGATCAACTCGCCCTCATTTGGTTTGCTTATTTGGAAATGGGCAAAACCATTACTGTTGCTGCCCCCGGTGCTGCAAGCATGGTACTTGCAGAGAATACCCTCAAAGAAATTGAGCAAATGTCTGCCCTAGCCCAAAGTCAAGCGATGTGTGACCTTGCTAACCGTGCAGATACCCCGATTTGTCGAGCTTATGGCAGTTGGACACCGAATATTAAGCTAGGATTCTGGTATCAACTAGGGGAAGGCATGGAGAAGGGTAAAATTGCGCCTATTCCTGAAGGCTATCAGCTTTCTGCGAATGCTAATGCTGTGTTATCAACCATTCAAACGCTTGATCCTGGGCAACAAATCACTGTTTTACGCAATTGTGTGGTAGATATGGGCTTTGATACCAGTAAATCAGGTAGTACCCGAATTTCTGAACCTGTCAACCCTCCTCAAGATATTGGTCAACGTACTAAAGTTACCATCGAAGGTGTGACGAATTCGACCATTTTCGACTATATGAATAACCTAAACGCTAATGATTTTGAGGCGTTAGTCGCTTTATTTGAGCCTGATGGAGCATTGCAACCTCCTTTTCAACGGCCAATTGTCGGTAAAGATAATATACTCCGCTTTTTCCGTGAAGAATGTCAAAATCTGAAATTGATCCCAGAACGGGGTGTGTCTGAACCCGCAGACGACGGTTATACTCAGATTAAGGTGACGGGGAAAGTGCAAACCCCTTGGTTTGGCGGTAATGTGGGAATGAATATCGCATGGCGTTTCTTACTCAATCCTGATAGCAAAATCTACTTCGTGGCCATTGATTTATTAGCTTCTCCTAAAGAACTCTTAAATTTAGCTCGTTAGGTGATTGATTGACTTAACTCAAAAATAAAAAATAGGCGAGTGTTCCGTTGCCAAGAATACTCCCTTTTTTTTATGATAGATAGATTGACAATAACCTATAGTAAACCCAAAATGAGCGATATTCCTTGGTCTGATTCAGAAAAACAAGCAGCACACAACGTTTTTAAAAAAGCCTACGAACGAGAAATACAATCCATTATGGAAGATGTTAAGCAGAAGATGGCTCAAATTACCAACGTGGAAGAATTGTGGCAACTTCATGATTTTTTGAGCGCTAAACGACATGAAATTGATGGTAAGTATGATTACAGATACTCAATGTTAGTCTTTGTCTTTGCTGAGTTGCTCAAAGAAGGATGGCTCAGTCTAGAAGAGTTACAATTTTTAGAGAAAGACAAATTAGCTAAAATTACTGCACTGGCTCGTATGTAAGGTTAAATATACAATCTTCTGTAGGGATGTTGCATAAAACGTCCCTACGAATTTTATTAAGTTAAATCGTGAACAGCAATTAGATGTTATTAATCGCACATTCCACGCTCAACTATAATTTACAATAATCTTATATAACCTAATATAGGTTGCAATAGCGACTCTTGAGCAGGGGTGGGGTAAGAGCGCCATAATCAAGCTTTTTCCATTGTTCAGAACTCTAACATAATTGGGGTGAGAGCGCTACAATCAAACCGTAAAGCCGTCCTAAAAAGACGGGGTTTCAGACCCATTTTTTGGATGATTCATAATTTATAATTCATAATTTATAATTCATAATTTCCGATGAAGCCTTATCAAGCAATCCCAATTCAAGACTGCGGTGAACCCTTAATTCCCATTCCCCTAGAAAAATTTGCCGTAGAAACCCCCCATCCTTACGAAAAATTAGGAGCCGATTATCAAGGAAAATCCCCTTATTATCTACGTCAAACTGTGGTTGAATCTCTCATTCAAGCACAAAATTACTTAGATCACCTGAAACCCCAATGGCGGATTAAAATTTTCGATGGTTTTCGTCCCCTTCAGATTCAGCAGTTTATGGTAGATTATAGCTTTGAGCAACTGGTTAACAGTCGGAAAATCAACCTATCTCAACTTTCTGTCCAACAGATAGAGTCTTTATGGCAAGAAGTTTATACCATTTGGGCAATTCCCAATGATAATCCTGAAACACCCCCTCCCCATAGTACAGGTGCAGCCATTGACATCACCTTAGTCGATCATCAAGGAAATACGATTGATATGGGGGGAGAGATTGATGAGTTGTCAGAGCGCTCGCAACCTAATTATTATGAAAAAGATTCATCTTTAGACGGACAAACCTATCATAAAAATAGAGCATTGTTAGATAAAGTGATGAAAAAAGTTGGTTTTCGCCGTCATTTAGGGGAATGGTGGCATTTTTCACTAGGGGATCAAATGTGGGTTTGGTTGGGGTTGCAAGGAGCGGCAGAAATGGTTAAGGTAGCTCGTTATGGTCGGTTTGATCAGTAATTATAATTATAAATATATGACATTGATTTCAGACAATGCATAATGGGGGTTTATTTTGAAAGTCTGTCTTTGTCTTAATCCTGACTGTTTATGTCACAATTCGGAAAATGAAACATTTTGCCAACGATGCGGTAGTAAATTAAGATTAGGCGATCGCTATCGTGTGATTAGATTGATTGGCCAAGGAGGATTTGGGCGCACCTTTAAGGCAGTGGATGAACATTGCTTAAATCGCTTTTGTGTGGTCAAACAGTTGACTTTTAAGAGTAGTGACAGAGAAACCTTAGCTCTGACAAAAAAATTGTTTAAACGAGAAGCAGAAAGTTTAGGGAAGTTAGGGCAAGAAAATCCCCATATTGCTGCATTATACGCATTTTTTGAACAAGATAATCAATCTTATCTGATTCAAGAATACATTGAGGGAGAGAATTTATTAGAAGAGTTATATTTCAAGAAATATACAGAAGAAGATGTACAGCAATTTCTAGAGGAATTATTACCAGTATTGGATTTTATTCATAGCAAAAAGATTATTCATCGAGATATTAAACCAGAGAATATTCTGAGACGGAGTAAAGATAACAGATTATTCTTAATAGATTTTGGAATTTCTAAGCAACTAACAAAAACAATTATGATGCCCAGGCCGACTATAGTAGGAACACCAGGCTATGCGCCTTATGAGCAGTTAAGGGGAGTAAATCCTGACCCTAACATGGATTTATATGCGCTAGGGGCAACAGCAATCCGATTATTAACAGGATGTTTTCCCAAACAGCAGAATGGTTCAATGATTGATGGGATTTATGATACTCATTATGCACAGTGGACATGGCGAGAGTATTTACAGCGACAGGGAAGGGATGTTAGTGATGAGTTTGCAGTGATTTTAGATAAATTGATTGAATATGCTCCAGCAAAGCGCTATCAATCTGCTCAAGAAGCTTTAGATGACCTAAATACCTTATCAAATCCATCTATGGGGATACAGGGCTTGCGCCCACAAGTCTTGCGCTTAAAAAAAGTTTTATCTCAACCCCCTAAACTCCTAAAATCTCACAATCAATCTTCACCACCGATAACATCATTACCAACTGTTCTTACTTCAACATCGATAACATCATCACCGACTGTTCTTACTTCAACATCAATAACATCATCACCGACTGTTCTTAGTAAGGTTAAATCTACACAAAAGACTCAATACTCAAGACGAAATGTATTAAAGTACATTGGCTATGGTGGGTTAGGAATGACAGGACTAGGGCTATTATCCAAACTAACTCCTAATTATCCTACTAAAGGAGTTACCTTAGAACCTTTTACCTTTGACACAGTAAAAGTAAATGGGGATGGGAATCTCATTGAACAAAAAACTAAGCAAGGGCAACAATTTACCGTATCTTTAGGCAATGGAGTCAGTTTAGAGATGGTAAAGATCAAAGGGGGAACATTCATGATGGGGTCACCAGAAACAGAAGAAAAAAGAGAAAAGGATGAACCACCACCACATCAGGTGAGTGTCAGTGATTTCTATATGGGTAAATATGAAGTGACACAAGAACAATGGCAAAGGATAATGGGGAATAATCCCTCTCATTTCCAAAGCGGTGATACATATCCCGTAGAAACTGTTTCATGGCATGACTGTCAAAAATTTTGTCAAAAGCTATCAAAAGAAAAAGGATTAGGGTTAGGGTTAACCTTTAGTCTTCCCAGTGAGACACAATGGGAATATGCCTGTTGTGCAGGGACAAGTACACCATTTTATTATGGGGAAACCTTGAGTACAGAGATTGCCAACTATAATAGCAACTATACTTATGGACGGGGCAGAAAAGGAATTTATAGAGGAAAAACAACAGAAGTAGGAAGTTTTCCTGCCAATGGATTTGGATTATATGATATGCACGGAAATGTATGGGAATTTTGTCAAGATAATTATGTGAGTAATTATGAAAATATGCCAAGAGATGGAACATCTTATATAAATGAATCAATTAAATATATTGTACTTCGTGGTGGTTCTTGGTTCTCTTATCCGTGGAATTGTCGTGCTGCTGATCGTAAAAATAACGCTTTGGGCAGCACTGATAATAAAGTCGGTTTTCGGATTGTAGGAGTTCCCATGACTTGATAACTCTTTATTCTTTTGATCTTGAAATTAAATTGTGATTCTGAATCATAAGATCAGTCATTTTAGGCGAAAGTGTGGGTAAAATAAGACCAAATACAACTGATAAAACCTATAGCAGTACAAAATAAGGTGTTTGACATTGGCAAAGCTTGAAACAAGCCTTATAGCTTACTCGAAGCCCCCTGCATCCTGCTTCATTCATAACTGGGGTATATAAACTAGATTTGGGATAAGAGGGAAAGAGCGATCGCAGACTCGGCAAGATCCCCAAAATCGGGCTATGATGGAAATAGGCTCTTGTCGTTCGGCAAGAAAATATGTCAAATTGCAAAGACACACAGATTCCTCACTTGGAGTTCTAATGGTATTTAACTTAGACTTTTTCGCATCCGAACCGGAAGAACAGGATACTAATACACTGATTCAGTACCTTCAACAGCAACATCCAGAAACCTTAGCCCGTATTGCTCAGTCAGCCAGCCCAGATGTCAAGGAAATTATCAACCAAAATGTGCAGGGGTTAGTGGGGATGTTACCCAACGAAGACTTTAACGTCCAAATTACAACAGATAGGGACAATTTAGCGAATTTACTGGCATCTGCCATGATGACAGGTTATTTTCTCAGTCAAATGGAACAACGTAAGGATTTGGACTCAGCGCTCTCTCAAATCGACTCTTTTCGTACCCCACCGCAACAGCACCCCCCTGATGCTTAATGCTTTCTAGTGTTCTCTTTTTGTTTCTTATCCTCTCAGAAATTATTCTATCAGGATTGGTCATCGCTGTAGATCACAAGTTACTTAAGTTAAAATGAGTTAGCGGCTTTTAGCTTCATTATAAGGAGGTTTTTCCCCAATTCCACAACAAGAGAAGATTAATTATAGGTTAAAGATGTTATCTTTAATTGGTTTTTTACTGCTTGTTAAGAGTCAATTCTTATAGTAGCCTGAATCATTAATATAAAGCCTGTTTCATTTTTAAATTGTCTCATTCTAGTTTGATGGGAGTATTGAAAATTGGGTTTTTCTCTATTAGCAATGTAGGCTTTTTTCGGTTTATAGCGGGCTATATCATAGTTGTTTGCAAAAGCAGCAATGGTGCTTCTCAGTTGCTCTTCTCCTTTCTCAATCCAAACAATATTTTTATAATCTCTATCTTTTAATTCTATAAAAATAATAGCGCATTTTATAGCGTGAGCATAAGGATAAGTCAGCATACCATCACAACGATTATCCATCTTACCATCTGCTCTTATAAGATCAATACAATAATCAATGGCAGTAAATGTTATTT